>CALGLY010000743.1 GCA_937959095.1 uncultured Saprospiraceae bacterium | reverse complement strand
CCGCAAATTTGAAACTGAAAATAAAACTGCATCTTTTCAGGCACGTGAATTTGTGATTGAAGTGGGAGGAACTTATCCGCAGTTTATAAAGTTTCAACTTACCCAGGATCGCTGTAGCCTAATTGATCCTTATAACGAAGGAGATCTAATTAAAGTTCATTTCGATTTACGTGGTAGAGAATGGAATGAGAAATTCTTTACCAATCTGAATGCATGGCGTGTCGAGCAAGCCGCTGCTGCTGCTCCTGAAGCACAAGAAGAGGATGCTCCTGTCTTCAATGATGGATTTCCATCAGCTTCGGATGAACCCACAGTAGAATACAATGATGATTTGCCCTTTTAATTGATGCTAAGAAATTAGTGTTTTCGCCAAATTAAAAATGGATGATTTATTCTTGTACGTTGCCTAAAACCTTGTACAGAAGGGATTGGTTCCTAATTTTCAATTTGGCGAAAACACTGAGTAATAATAAGCTCTTTTCTGTTTTAATAGTAGTTGGTGAAAGGCTTTCTAAATTTCTTAGTTCATAACATCAAATTTTAAAAATAGAGCAGCCTCAGCAATGCTCAATTATCCTTGATTAGTAATGAAAACGATAAAAGGACCTGCGATTTTTTTAGCGCAATTTATGGATGATAAAGCTCCCTTTAATAATTTGGAGAGTATCTGTAAATGGGCTGCCGATTTGGGCTATAAGGGCGTTCAAATTCCTACTTGGGATAGTCGCGCCATTGATTTGCAACGTGCTGCCGAAAGCAAAACCTACTGCGATGAACTAAAGGGAAAATTGCAGGATATAGGGATTAGCATTACGGAGTTGTCTACGCATTTGCAAGGGCAATTAGTAGCAGTGAATCCTGCTTATAATATTGGTTTCGATGCCTTTGCACCCGCCGAACTGCATGGCAAACCCAAAGCACGCACCGAATGGGCAGTGCAACAACTAAAATGGGCCGCCAAAGCCAGTCAAAATCTAGGTCTAAAAGCGCATGTTACTTTTTCGGGCGCACTCATTTGGCATACAATGTATCCTTGGCCACAGCGCAATCCCGGGCTAGTAGATCAGGCATTCAAGGAATTGGCTAGTCGTTGGACACCGATTCTAAATGCCTTCGATGAAGTAGGCGTAGATTTATGCTATGAAATACATCCAGGCGAAGACTTGCATGATGGACTTACCTTCGAGCGATTTCTGGAAGCGACAAATAACCATCCGCGTGTCAATATGCTGTATGATCCAAGTCATTTTGTATTGCAACAATTGGATTATTTAGCACACATTGATATTTACCATGAGTATATCAAGATGTTCCATGTGAAAGATGCAGAATTCAATCCTACGGGGCGTTCAGGCGTATATGGTGGCTATGCAGATTGGGCAGATCGTGCAGGGCGTTTTCGTTCTTTGGGCGATGGACAGGTAGATTTCAAAAGTATCTTCACCAAGCTCTCCCGCTATGGTTTCGATGGCTGGGCAGTGATGGAATGGGAATGCTGTATCAAATCATCGGAGCAAGGTGCAATAGAAGGTTCAAAATTCATAGCAGACCATATCATACAAGTTACTGAAAAAGCCTTCGATGATTTTGCAGGCAGTGGCGATGTAGATCATGAAGCTATTAATCGGAAGATTATGGGCTTAGATAGTTAGATATTCAATGATTGAATGAAGGAATTTTTGAATGAGTGAATTGCCTAAATTTCATTTACTTATTCAAAATTCACTCCTTGAGTATTTACGTTAAATATAGCCGCCTTGCAACTTCGGTTTGTTAGGGAGCGTTCTTTTATAGTCAAAAAGTTGATGTTGTAAAGTTAGTTAATTAGAGTAAAAAGATAAATGGAGGTAAAACTGCCCTATTTTGTAGGCATTGTAAGCCGTAGCTAAATTTAGTGCTTTTTTATTTTCATTTTAATTATTATTTCATTCTGTTGCTATCAGCAACATATTTCAATCAACAAAAAAAGCGAGCAATGGGTATTTTCAATGATCTTAAGAAAGTCTTTTTTGGTGCAAAATCCGTTACTAAATCAGCCGCAGAAAAAACGGTAGATGCTGGAATGGATGTTGGTGGAAAATTGATGGATAAGACAGGCGCGTATGTAGATCAAGCGCGTAATCAAGTGGGCAACTTGGGCGAAGACCTAAGTAAAACTGCTAGTGATACCATAGATAAGGCCAAAGACCTCACCGAAGGCGTGGGTGAAAAAGTGCTAGAACATGCTAATGATCTTTGGACGCGGACGAAAGAGACCGTAGAAGATGTAGGTGGGCAAGTCATTGAAAAATCGAAAGAAGTGGTCGAGCAAACAAAATCGGCAGCGGAAAGTGTGGGAGGAAAGGTAATGGAAAAGACCGAAGATATATTTCCGAAAACTGAACCTACAGCAAGTGCTACAACTAATGTTACCGAACCAGATTTGGCAAAAGATATTATAGATAGTGCTTTTGATGGAAATCCTGAAGCAACTCCCATTACACCACCTACTACCGAGCCTGGACCAAGTATAGCAGATAGTGCAGCCGATGCCGCGAGCAAGTTAGCGGGTTCAGTAGCAGCAGCAAGTGAAGGTTTAGCAGAACAAGCACAGGTAGCTGTAGGAAAAGGAAAGGATGTGCTAGATGGACTACTAGATAAGGCAGGTGATATGGCTGACCAGTTGAAGGAGAAAGTAGGGGAGGATGACTATGTAGAAGAAGTGAAAATGGGCTACGAAGAGACGAAAGGTAGCTTAATGGATGGACATGATGATTTCTTCGAGAAGGCAGCAAAGTATGCAGACGGGGATTATCACAATCAAGGAACGGTGGATACGCAGATGGGAGATGTAACAATAAAGCAAAACCCAGATTATGAAAAGCCTGAGGCGACAGGTACGGTAAAAGGTTTTGACGATTTGGATGGCGATGGCGATGAATTGATTGATGATGCGATTATTCTAGATGAATAGATTGCCGCGAATGTCGATACAATTCATGGATTGTATCGACATTCGGTTTATGTTTTAACATACGTACATTACCAAAAAAAACAAAATAAAGGCGAAATACAAGAGTTTAATTAAGGGAAAGCGTAATGAAAAAGCGAAGATTTAATCTCGTTTTGAAAGGATTAAATAGCTGATAATTAGCTATTTATTTATTTTGCGCCTAGATAAGATTAGGTGAATCACCTTATGGATTATTAAATTTAGTGTCTTTTTAGGATGCATTAATCCTTGTATCTTAGCGTTATAATAGGGAGGAAGCATTTTCTTCTCTTCAAAAAAAGAAATATTTTCGGTAAACTAGACCGAATATAAAATACAAAAAACCCCTCAGCAGTAACTGAGAGGTTTAAAGTTTTTTTCACTCCTTATACAGCTACTTTAGTTGACTTACGTACTCTGTTATTCGAGCGAGAGCGATGTCTCTCGCTTTTTTTATACGTATAAGAAGATGTCGTAAAAGTACACTACTTGATACAGATATAAAAATATTATGTAATATATTTTTATTTTATTTAATAATAATAAATTTATACTTCAAACAAGTTAGTAATTTTCACCTCTTCCTTTATTATCGTACAATCCATCGTTCTATTTCATCCATCGCTACCCGCTCATCGCGCCAGCCTATCAAGTCCATTTCACCCACTCCTTTGTAGTTCAAAAACCACAATTCTATCATATACTTTGCCGCATTATATTTAATAAAGAACTCTTTGAAATCCGTAGCATCTATCACACGGAGATTAGGATCAATTGGGACGGCTATGATTTTGGTATCTATTTCACCACCATCTCTAAGCAATAAGGCTGCTATTGGGATAGTCTCTATCGCTGTTCCAGTAGGTAAAGTTTCACTAATGACTAGTACATCAAGCGCGTCGCCATCGCCTCCCTTTTCAGGATCCATGTAGGTAGAAGGGATGAAACCGTAATTGCCAGGATAAGGTAGAAAGTCAATAATGCGTTCTTTTCCTCGAAGGCTATCTATCTCGAAGCGTTCTCGTTGGGTTTTATATTCTATCTTTCGGTTGGTACCAGCAGGTATTTCTACTACGGCACGTATGCCTTTATCACTTTTGGTAGGCAGGCGATATAATTGCTTCGGAGAGTGTGTTCCTTCTTGACGACAGCCCATCAAAACTAGGCTACTAAAGACAAATAAAATATATAATAGATGTTTCATAGTTTTATATTCGTATCGCTTCACAATTTGTTCCATTTATTAAAAGTTAAAGTTTTAGTGGGATTTAATGCCCCTCAAATATATAGAAATAATTAATTTATTAACTTTGTCATTAGAACTAAATGAAAATAGGACAAGTACACCAGAAGGACAGCGTGTCTACTTATGTCACCTTGCCTGTTTCTATTTAGAGTAAGAATTGAAAAGAATTAAATTTCAAGGAACAACTTAATTTTTTGCTAGGTTTGTGCAAAAAAATAAGGACTTAAAGAACAACGCTTAGTGGAGAGAACAACCACTAGTCAAAGACCGACACATGAGATATTTTAATTTATTCTTATTTCTTGCAATCTTATTCACATCTGGTTGCGTATCTACTACCCGCTTTGAGGAAATGCGCGGGGCAAAAGATTATTGGGAAAGTGAAGCGGATCAAGCCGATTCGCTCCGACAAGAACTGACAAAACTAGAGGAAGATATTCGCCAAACGAACAAGCAGCTAGAGGAAGCTTATCATGAGCAAGAACTACTAGAGGCTTCAAATATGAATTTGAATCGAAATTATCAGAGCATTTTAGAACGCTACGAAGAACTCGTAGGGCAAGATTCTAAGATATATGAGAATCTTTCCTTGGAGCGGCAAGACTTATCCGAAAATTTGGCAACAGAACGTGCTATACTCGATCAGCGAGAGCGCGAACTCCGCCAAGCAGATGATGAAATCCGAAAGCGAGAAACGCAACTCAATTCAGTGAATACAAATTCCAATCAATTTCAATACGAGCTTGAAGCACGCGATAAGCGGATCAATGAATTAATGGGTTTGCTAGAGCAACAAGGGCAAAATATGTCTGCTTTGCGCTCTCAAATGAATACAGACTTCCGTAATTTCTCTTCGGAAGAACTGAATATGAGTGATCAGAATGGAAAAATTCGCTTAGCCTTGAGCGCGGAGTTGCTCTTTAGAAAAGCAAGCGATAAGATAAATGGTAATGGTCGTTCGGCGATTCGTCAAATTGCACAAAGCATTAATTCGTCTCCCGACTTGATTGTGTTAGTAGAAGGACATACTGATACGGATGGAACGGCTGCTTACAATTGGAATTTAAGCACACGCCGGGCCACTGCGGTGGTGAAAGAATTGATTGCAGGAGGAGTAAATCCAGCACGCATTACAGCATCTGGGAAGGGCGCTTATCACCCCATTGCTACGAATAGCACAGAACAAGGGAAGGCTCAAAATAGACGAGTAGAAATTATCTTATCGCCAGATGAGGCTGCAATTTGGAATACAGTAGGTCGTTAGGTGAAGAGGCATATACTTCTTAGTAAGCAATTACTTGAATCTAATCCTTGCTTTATGTATGTACGAAAAAAGATTAGATTCAGGTAATTGCTTAACGTAATTCATCTTGGCTAAAACCACTTGTGATATCCAAAGGCCGTTTTATACTTTCCTGTAAAGAAATGAAGGTTTCTGTTCGCTGGATACCAGCTATTTTCTGAATTTTGCCGTGGAGGACTTCACGAAGATGCTTCGTATCGCGGCAGATAATTTTCACAAAAATACTATAATGTCCAGTAGTGTAATGTGCTTCCACTACTTCAGGTATTTTCGTGAGGCCTTCCGCTACCACATCGTACAACTCACTTTTTTCTAAGTAAATACCCAAAAAGGCACTTACATCATAGCCAAGTTTATTATAGTCAATTTCTAGTCGAGAACCTTTTACTATTCCTAGTTCTTGTTCCAGCTTACGCATTCGCACATGAATCGTTCCACCAGAAACGTATAGCTTTTTCGCAAGACCAGTGTAAGCTTGTTTTGAATCTTGCATAAGCATGGCCAGGATTTGACGATCGAGATCATCAATTTCAATTTGTTTACGCATTTTAAGTCAGGATATTAAACATTATGTTTCGCTAATGAACAAATTTAAGTTAAAATAAATAAAGACTTATAGATTAATCTGATATTTTGCATTGTGTTTAACATTATTACCAAATTCTCTATTTTTGTTAAACAATGTTGAATATCCTTTATTAGAAGCCTTTCGTAAATGAAAAAAAATGAAAATGAATTTTCAGGTTTTCAAATTGAGACAAAATCTCAATTTGGGATTGATTTAAGTAAATTAATATAAACCTCCTAAAGCAAAATCTGCTTCTCGCTGCATCCATCGGCCACGTGTGAAATCGGGAAATGCCATTGGTTGACTACCTGTTGCTATAGATTGTTCCGAAAGTGGCGTGATGGCCAACCAAGTCGCTGCATCATAGACATCAAAAGGAGGTCTTTTGTTCATTTTTACACATTCTACAAAAGCATTCAGCAAGAAAAAATCCATGCCACCATGTCCTGCGCCCACAGCTCGTTGTTCGTATTTTTTCCAAAGCGGATGATCGTATTCTTTTAGATAAGGTGCAGCTTCTTCCCAACGATGGCTCGGGCTGCGACCTTCGATATAAACGGAATCATTCACATCCATCCACAGTCCTTTTGTGCCTTGCACTCGAAAACCTAACGAATAGGGGCGTGGCAAATTGGTATCGTGGTGCAATATCACTGTTTCCCCATTGTTGGTTTGCAGTACTGTAGTCACCTTATCACCCAACTTGAATTCTACTTTTGCATTCGGATGATTTGAGCCGCCTTCTGGATGCTCCACAATATAGTTATGCAAGCCGCGTGCCTTTGAGGCAGTAGCAGTCAATTGTGTAAAACGGTTTCCTCGATTGATATTAATAAATTGTGCTACTGGCCCAACTCCATGAGTAGGGTAGAGGTCTCCATTACGATGCACCGAATGCTGTGTGCGCCACTTTGCTTCGCTGAATGCTTTTTCGCCAAATTCCACACCACCGCCATAAGGTTGCTTTCCATTATTAAATTTTACGTGACGCAAATCATGTTGATAACCACCTTCCAGATGTATCATTTCTCCGAAAAGCTGCTGTCTTGCCATATTAAGTACTGCCATCACATCGCGTCGATAGCAGACATTTTCAAGAAAA
>CALGLY010000742.1 GCA_937959095.1 uncultured Saprospiraceae bacterium | reverse complement strand
GTTATGTTCCCAATTTTGCGCCTGCTTGTAGCAGACAAGCCTCGAATACTAAAAAAATAAGCTTAGTCAAAATACAAATAAACTTTTGTTACAGTGTATTTAACGGTCGAAAAATAAGTTTCCGATTTCGACGCGTTACTTAGACAATTCAGATTAATAAATCACACAATTTATTAATCTGAATTGTTTAAAAAACAGTCTGCTCTTACTGAAACAGTAAGGGCAGTTGCGTATAAAATGCGTTATATTTAGCGAATTTTACTAAGCCGTTTTCTTCGATGTTTTAGCAGCCTTCTTCTTTGCTTCCTCCTTTGCCGCTTCTGCTTTTTCATCGTCTTTTCTACCAGTTATTTTTTCTTTAATCAAAAGCTCTATTTCTCTAGCTACTTCTGGATTGTCGCGCATAAATTGCTTTGCAGCCTCCCGACCTTGTGCAATTTTCGCACCGCCATAGCTATACCAAGCACCGCTTTTTCCGATAATATCATGCTCTGCACCCAAATCCACGATTTCGCCTGATTTCGATACACCTTCGCCATACATAATATCAAAAAGAGCCAAGCGGAATGGTGGAGCTAATTTATTTTTCACCACTTTCACTTTCACGTGGTTGCCCACTACATTTCCTTCTTTATCCTTTATAGCCGAGCCTTGTCTGCGAATATCCAAACGGATAGAAGCATAGAATTTTAGGGCATTACCACCTGTCGTTGTTTCAGGATTGCCGAACATCACTCCAATCTTTTCTCGCAACTGATTGATGAAGACACAGCAACAGCCCGTCTTCCCGATCGTACCTGTGAGCTTACGCATAGCTTGTGACATCAAGCGTGCTTGAAGCCCCATTTTCGAGTCGCCCATTTCGCCTTCTATCTCACTACGCGGCACCAATGCTGCCACCGAATCCACAACGATAATATCAATAGCACCTGAGCGAATCAGGTTCTCTGCAATTTCTAATGCTTGCTCCCCATTGTCAGGCTGCGAAATCAAGAGGTTTTCCGTATCCACTCCCAATGAATCCGCATAATGTCTATCAAAGGCATGCTCCGCATCAATGAAGGCAGCGATGCCACCATTCTTTTGACATTCTGCAATGGCATGAATAGCTAAAGTGGTTTTTCCTGAAGATTCAGGGCCATATATCTCTATAACACGTCCTTTAGGATAGCCATTGATACCCAAAGCAATATCCAAACTCAATGAACCAGAAGGAATTGCTTCTACTTCCATTATTTTTTTATCGCCAAGGCGCATCACTGTGCCTTTTCCATAGGTTTTTTCTAAGCGATCAACGGTAAGTTCGAGAGCTTTCAATTTTGCATCTCTTTCTTTGTTGTTTGTCGACATGGACTAATTTTTGATGTTGAATGAACTGTCTCTGTAAGATTATAAAATTGATTCTTTCTAATGATAATCTCCTGAATAATTAAAATAAAGTCTACTATTTGATAATCATTTCAAATCTACAACTCTACTTATCTAAATGATATGAATTACTTTTTTGTTTAAAATACGACGCAAATTAACAAAAAATGTTTTAAAAATCAATTTTATGCCTAAAAATAAAACAAATTTTAGCAATGCTAAAAGCATAATTGCGTTCTTGTAGTCTTTAATCAAAACTAGAAAAGAATGAATAATATTTTATTTCTCAATGAAGCACACGCTATACTACCCGATCAATTGGAGCAACTAGGCTACATCTGCCATTTCGATTATCAAAGTTCCAAAACGGAGATAGAAGCAAAACTCCCCGAATTTGTAGGTGTAGTACTGAGAAGTAGAATGACTATTGATACAGCTTTTATTGATGCAGCTACCAATCTAAAATTTATAGCACGAGAAGGTGTAGGCGTGGAACATATAGATGTAGCCTATGCCGAAAGCAAAGGAATTAAAGTTCTCACTTCGCCCGAAGGAAGCAAAGACACCGTAGCAGAACACACAATGGGTTTGTTGCTCACGCTACTGAATAATCTTAATCGCGCTGATCGTGAAGTACGTGCAGGCAAATGGCTACGCGAAGCTAATCGTGCTACAGAACTGAAAGGAAAAACAGTAGGAATCATCGGTTATGGAAATATGGGACGAGCCTTTGCAGAACGTTTGCAAGGCTTCGGAGTGCGCGTGATTGCCTATGATAAATACAAAACCAACTATGGCGATGCCCATGCAGAAGCGGTAGACCTAGAGACCTTGTTCGTAGAAAGCGACATTATTAGCCTTCATATTTTTTATATTCCTGAAAATCGACATTTCGTGAATGCAGCGTTCTTGCAATCCTTTCGGAAACCAATTTATGTCCTAAATACAGCAAGAGGTTTAGTGCTGAATACAGCGGACTTAGTAACACAATTGCAGTCAGGCAAGGTACTAGGGGCTGCCTTAGATGTGCTAGAGTATGAAGAACAATCTTTTGCTACGATGCAGCAAGAATTACCCGCTCCTTTTCAGTATCTCACACAGGCGGATAATGTGGTATTGTCGCCACATATTGCAGGTTGGTCTTTTGAGTCGAAAAAAGGGCATGGGCGCGTGTTGGCGGATAAAATCGCGGGCTTGAATTTGTTATAAAAATGCCTTACGCGTCATCACGAGTGGCAATCCAATGAGAAACAGCGAGACTATATTGATGATAATAACATTATACATAGCACCATAAAAAATAGAGAGGCTCGAATCAATCAGAAACCAAGAAAGGATGCCTAACCACATCGCATGGTAGGCCCACTTTTCTTTATTTTTGAATGCATTTTCAGAAATCATAATCATCAGTACACTAAACCCAACGATGGTGCCACCTATGATACCAAAGAGCCAATTCTTCAAATACAATATATTCTGTGGAAACTCCTGCCCTTCTAGAAAGACTTCTTTTGTGTAGCCATTGTGGAGATCAAAAACAAAGGAATTCCCCGCAAAAGCAAGCACTAGTCCTACAACGATAGTGAGTGCATTCGCATAGGTGAGCCATTTTTGCCAAAAATTAAATTGCTTATCTGTCATGATATTAGAGTTTATAGCCCATAGACAAGCCTAGCCAAGGCAGATATTTTGGAAAAAAACTACTATCATCAGGCAAGCTTATACAATAGGCTGTTAGTCTATAATAGGTACGCGCACCTGAAAACTGATACCCCAATCCAAGATTCCATTCTAATTTTGGTTCTACAAAGAATTCAGTCTCTGAGGGATATTTATTTCTATTAACAATCAGAAAGTTAGTCGCTCCTGCCGTGAAATATAACTTATGTTTATGTTTTCCAATAAAGTAATTGCCGTAAATCATTTGAGTCGAACTCATGTCAAAATACCTGCCGTTTTCTGGTATACCATTATTATCTCGGGTGATGTCGCCAGCCTGTATATTACCAAGCCCCAAACCACCACCAAGAGAAATTTGATTCGTTAGAGCATATTCATAATTAAAAGAGCCAAAAAGAAAAGCACGTCCTACCAGTTCAATATTAAGAGCGTGTTTGCCTCCTGTTTGATTTACTTGTGCATTCATCGCATGAAACATCAAGCTTAAGAAACTAAGGATAATTATTTTTCTGTAAACGAGAGATTTATCTTTCATTAGTAAAAAACGATTTGATAGCTTACTTTATGATGATATGCGCTTACTACACTGTAACAGAAATTTCTTCCATCAAGTCTATACTCCTTATAGTGTTATAAATGATGTTTTTTCTCAGTTTGAAATTTACGATCTGCTTCACTCCTCATTCATTACCTATATTTCGTCTCATCAAATTAAGATAATTATTATATTTTTATTTTTTACTCGAGTATTTATTTCACACTTAAATCACTGTATTTTAAATCAATATGCATATATTTATTCAACATAAATTGACATATGGTGAAAAATAATATAATATCAACATGGAGTTATCATAATTTTTTCGTATTCAGATAATTGTTTATTACTT
>CALGLY010000741.1 GCA_937959095.1 uncultured Saprospiraceae bacterium | reverse complement strand
GGTATTCCAATCCGCCATACTTCCATTCCATAGTCCTGGCAATTCCAATGCCTTGAGATCGCGCCCATCCTTCGATTTTTGCGAAATAAAACCTTGCTGGGTGTTGATATAGTTCGTTAAGTCAAATTTTTCGCCTTTATGATTCTTAGTAGCACACACCAAATCCACAGGATTGAAATGCGAAGAGGACTTCAATAAACTAACTTGCTCAGTATTGGCAGCATCAATTTGCGCACTTTCCACAATCTGTAAAGAAACGGTGCTATCAGGGTTTTCTGCCCAAAATGGACCGCCACCTGGTTCGCCTTCATTTTTCACCATGCCACACACCCGAATTGGACGATTTAGTTTTTCGGCTAAATAAGCGCGCTTTTTGGCAGTATCCCAATTCGCATAAGCCGCAGGTGGTAGTGTATTTAATTCTTTTTCAAGAAACGTTTCAAGCTCGCTTAAATTGGTGGTTGCTATATTTTCTAAATACTCAAAAATCTTCGCTTGCTTTTCTACTAGCACGCCTCCAATTACTTTCTTAAATTGATAAGTAGATTCCTTCATACGATCAGGGACTACATTATCAATATTTTTAATGAAAATAATATCCGCATCTATTGCATTCAGATTTTCGATGAGTGCACCATGTCCGCCAGGGCGAAATAGAATAGAACCATCCGCTTCTCGGAAAGCTTCGTTATTTAAATCCACCGCCATGGTATCGGTATAGGTTTCTTGCTGCGAAAATTCAATGGTGTATTTCCCTGCGAAAATTCGCTCATACTCTGCCTGAACTTGAGCAATCAAAGCTTCAAAACCTGCTTGATGAGCCTTGGATACCGTAAAATGGAGGTGAATTGTACCATCTCCACTTTTGCAATAATTCGCGCCTTCCACTAAATGTTCTTCTACTGGCGTGCGATAATCATTGTCATATTTATGAAATTGAAGTAGTCCTTTTGGCAATTTGCCATAATTTAGTCCTATTTCAGTAAGTAATAATTTCAAAATTGTTGCGTAATCTTCTTTAGCAAGAAGCGCAGCTAGACTAGTATCTGCTTTTTGTGCTGTCTTTTTTAGGTCGTCATAAAAAGCAAAGTCTTTTAATTGGGCAATCAATATTTTTATAGAAGGATGCGCTTCTAGTAATTCTACCTGATTCGATTTTCCTGCCGCAGCATCAATGAATGCGAATACCGCTTTAAACATACGACTTGCCGCGCCCGAAGCAGGCACAAATTTACATACGCGCAATTGCTGGCAGCTCGATTCGTAAGCAGTCACTAGTTCCGTTTGTCTTGCTTCATCGAGACGCAAAACACCATCGTCGATAGTAGCGGCTTTTATAACTTTAGTGAAAGGAAAACCTTGCTTGAAGTAGTTTAATTGTTGTTCTATGGTGCTAATTTCTATTCCTTTCTTTTGAAATAGTGATAGATCCTGTGCTGAAAACATGTGTAGTGTTCTTTGTAAATTAGGTGAGTAAATGTGAATTAGAAAAAATAGTTGCCAGTAATTTTGCAAGAATTCGATAATCAAAATATCATATCGAATATCTGTTTCGTATTACTAGTTGGATTCACGATTTATACACCTAACATCCGTTTTGTAAAATCCGAATGGGAAATATAAATAAGAATATCGCTAATGTGAAGTTTATCGTGTAAAATTAGAATAGAGTAAGGAATTTAGAAGTAGGAAAAAAGAAGAGGAAAGATTTGGGTCTTACAAGAAAATTTTGAAAAATGGGGGAGAAAGAAAAAAGTAGCCCATAGGGGAATTGAACCCCTGTTTCCAGGATGAAAACCTGGCGTCCTAACCACTAGACGAATGGGCCGATTTGTCAAAAGTAATCCGTTTTGCTTTCTAACGGGCTGCAAATATATATTCTTTCTTGAAAAAGAAAAAGGAACGATTAAATCTTTTCTAAAAAGAATGCATTCTTTCTGCATTTTACCTGTAAATCAGTAAAAATTCATCAATTTTATATACCGTAGTATCAAACAATCTTGAGATATTTGTAGTTCCATAATATAGTTATTTTTGATTTTTAGATTTTAGAGAGTCGGCAAAAAATAATCTATCCACTCTGACTTGCTCTTTTTCCTTCGAAAAAATAAGTCCGTAGCGAAGGCTATGCACTGATTTTTTCAATTCTTCAGAAGAAGAAAATATCTGCGCCATAATGGGTACCTTATTTATTGCCGACTCCCTTATACCATTTATATACAGTGACTAAAGGAGTCACTAAAACCATTTACATACAATGACGAAGCGAATAGCTATCAACGGATTTGGGCGTATTGGCCGCTTAACTTTCAGAAACCTGATGAAAATGGACGGCGTGGAAGTCGTTGCAATTAATGACCTGACAAGCAACGCTACCCTAGCCCATTTACTAAAATATGATTCTGCACACGGCCAATTCGATGGCACTATTGACTATACCGATGATAAATTAATTATTAACGGCAAAGAAATCGCAGCTTCTGCGGAGCGCGATCCTTCTAAATTGCCTTGGAAAAAAATGGGTATTGATGTCGTACTCGAATGTACGGGTATTTTCCGTACCCGCGAAAAGGCGAGCCTACACATAGAAGCAGGTGCAAAACGCGTAATTATGTCTGCGCCAGCAAAAGGCGATGATGTACAAACCATTGTATTGGGCGTGAATGACCATGAACTAGATACAAAACAGACGATTTTCTCGAATGCGTCTTGTACAACTAATTGTCTTTCGCCAGTAGCGAAGATTATTACAGAGAATTGGGGTTTAGTGTATGGTTCTATGACGACTACACATGCTTATACGGCGGATCAACGCATACAGGATGCGCCACATAGCGATTTGCGTCGTGCAAGAGCAGCGGCTTTCAATATTGTACCTACTTCTACAGGTGCTGCTAATGCTACCGCTAAAGTAGTGCCAGCGATTGCAGGCAAATTGAGCGCGATTGCAATACGTGTACCAGTTATCACGGGTTCTTTGATAGAAGTAAACTGTGTAGTAGAAAAAGTACCTACAGTAGAAGAAATCAATGCAAAATTCAAGGAAATGGCAGATGGCCCAATGAAAGGAGTCTTGGAATATGCTACTGATCCTTTAGTTTCTTCGGATATTGTGAGCAATAAGCATTCTTCCATCTTCGATTCTTTGATGACAGATGTGAATGGCAATATGATAAAAATAGTAAGCTGGTATGATAATGAAGCGGGTTATTCTGCACGTTTAGCAGATTTGACCGCGCGGGTATCGGCTTTAGCATAGTTTTTTTGATAGATTTGAGATTGAAAGATATGAGACGTGAGACTTTTTCTCAAATCTCAAATCTTAAAATCTCAAATCTATTTTTCCTATTAGCAATAAACATGAATATAAAAGATATTAATTTTAAAGGCAAAAAAGCCTTAGTACGCGTTGATTTCAATGTGCCTTTAGATGCGGATTTCAATATCACCGATGATACGCGTATTCAAGCAGCACTCCCTACCCTACGGCATATACTAGATAATGGTGGCTCGGCTATCGTGATGTCGCATTTGGGGCGACCACAGAAAAAACTGAATGAAGATGGCTCTATCAATACCCGAAAATTTACGCTGCGCCATGTAGCAGGTTATTTGCCGAATGTGCTGAACTGTATCGTAAAATTCGCAGATGATGCGATTGGTGAAGAAACGGAGAAATATGTTGCTGAACTAAAGCCGGGCGAAGTATTACTCCTAGAAAATACGCGCTTCTATAAAGGAGAAAAGAAAGGCAACAGCGAATTCGCAAAGCAACTCGCCAAATTTGGAGACATCTATATTAATGATGCTTTCGGGACGGCACACCGCGCACATGCTTCTACGACTACGGTGGCGAATTACTTCGCGCCTGAAAACCGTGCATTTGGTCTTTTGATGGAAAATGAAATCAAAAATGCTACGTATGCTTTGAATAGTGAAGAACGCCCAATCACAGCCATCACAGGTGGTGCAAAGGTATCCGATAAGTTATTGCTGCTAGAAAGTTTACTGGATAGAGTGGATAATCTGATTATTGGCGGTGGCATGGCTTATACGTTTGCTAAGGCGCAAGGCGGTAGTATTGGAAATTCGCTTTGTGAGGAAGATAAATTAGATTTAGCCCTCAATCTACTGAAAACAGCAAAAGAAAAGAATGTAAATATCTACTTGCCGACCGATAATAAAATCGCAGATGGCTTTTCTAATGATGCGAATAACCAATTTGCATCCACAAGTAACATTCCTGATGGTTGGATGGGTTTAGATATTGGCCCAGAAAGTATTGACACCTTCCGTGAGGTACTATTAAATTCAAAAACAATTCTTTGGAATGGTCCAATGGGCGTTTTTGAATTTGAAAACTTCGCAAGCGGTACAAAAGCAATCGCTAATGCCGTAGCAGATGCAACAGCTAAAGGTGCATTCTCCCTAGTAGGTGGTGGCGACTCGGTAGCAGCCGTAAAGCAAATGGGCTTAGGGGACAAAGTAAGCTTTGTATCCACAGGCGGTGGAGCAATGCTAGAGTTTTTAGAAGGTAAAGAATTGCCAGGCATCGCAGCTATTCAAGGCAATGTAGCTTAAAATTGCTTTTTTATTTAGAACGCAAAGGCGCAAAGACGTGGAAATTTAAAAAAAACTCTGCACCTCCGCGTCTCTGCGTTCTAATAATCTTTTATTTCTATTTCAATAAACTCAAAATCCCCTCCATCGGCAAGAAAGCCCAATCAGGACGATGTGTAAGTTCAAAATCCAATTCTTTCAAAGCACGTTCCATCAAGAAAATATCCATTAAGATATTGAAATCCTTTTTACTCTCGGGAATAAATTCTGGAAGCTTCGCGGCTTCAATATGCTTTTTATAGGTCGCTATCACGCGCTCTTGTATCGCATCGTATACACTAGCGTCCGTCCCTTTTTGGGTGAGCACGTAATGTATAGAACGTAATAAGGTAGCTACATCAGTCAGCGGTGATTTACGCAATTTTCGTTCGGTGAAGGAGCGATCTAGCGTTCCATCAAAATCCTCGAAAAGTACGCCTTTTTTAGTCAAATTAATTTGACCTAAATGCAAATTGCCATGAATTCGAATCTTACTCGCTTCAAATTTATGCACATAAATACGCTCCAAATAGGATAGAATAGCCGCTTTTGCATCGAGTACTTGGCGTGCTTTTGCTTGATCCTTCGCAGGAAGCTCCGATAAAGAATTGGCTAGCTTCTTCGATACCGAACGAACTAAGCCTTTAAATGCAGAAAACAAAGATCGCTGATAGTGTAAAGAGAATAATTCCGCTTCAAAAGCAGGGTTTTCATCCGCTGCCTTGCCTAAAAGCGCGAGATGCAATTGAGCTACATTCTCCGAAATCATAGCCATTTGTTCGAGTAATTTCGATTTATTATCTGCATTTTTCAGCACGCAATCCCAAGCATTTGTGCGCGTTTTCTTATATTTTTGAATACTCGCTAAAGCTGCATTTATTTTTCCTTTTTCGTAAATGATACTAGCAAGCTGTTTCGGTGCAGCAGCAAATTTACGCGCACTTAGCCACTCCGTCAATTCAAAATCGGGTGTGGAAGTCGTATCTATTCTTCTATAAAACTTTACGACATAATCCTCCTCGAAAGCAGCTGTGACATACTGATTCGTAACCGCCAGTACTTTTGAATCTTTTACTTTATCTAAATCTTCGCCAGCGAGTGTGAGCTTTTTGTATTTACCATTTAATAAGGTCGCTCTAAATCGCTTACTTTGGAAGGCATCGACCAAGATACCGCGCACCCCATTTATTTTAGCCGTTCCTACGATTGCCCACTTATCCTTCACAGATGTCTTGAAACGTAGTGGCAATTGAATTAATTCAGGCTGTCCGCTACGGAAATCTACTTTCAAAATCAATATTCGGTCTTCTCGTATGGCTATAGAATCCAAAATTTCTACCGATTCTATGATACGGTCTTTATTTCCGAACCAAGTCGCTTCTCGTAAGAAATTCGGCAGGACTTCGTCAGCAAAAGCGGCTTGCTTCACCAGTTTTGCTAACGTATCCGCTTTCAATTCAGGCGAAATAGGCTTTGCTGCTAGTGCTTTCTCCGACTTCAAACTCAACCAATGATAACCATAAGGCGGCAAGGTGAGGAAGTAAGGCGCGGTGCTAATCACAGGCAAGATATTATCGCTGAACATATCAACAGGCGTATGCCATTTATAGTCTTGCAAATCCAAGTAAACGCCTTCCGTATGTCGTGCTAAATTGATAAGTACTAAAAGTGTTTCGCCCTCATATTCGCGGGTAAAAGCCAGAATCTTCGAGTTTTCAGGAGCTAAAAATTTAATATTTCCGCGTCCGAAAAGTTGTGTTTTCTGGCGTAGTGCTAAGACCTTTCTCGTCCACCAAAGTAAGGAATTTTTATTCGCTTCTTGTCGTGCAACATTCACATGCTTATAGTCATATTCAGGATCAGAGATGACTGGCAAATAGAGCGATTGCGGATTTGCCTCAGAGAAACCTGCATTGGTATTTTCATTCCATTGCATCGGTGTACGCACCCCATCTCTATCGCCGAGAAAATAATTATCGCCCATCCCGATTTCATCACCATAATATAGTACTGGTGTGCCAGGCAAAGAAAGCAATAAGATATTCATCAACTCAATGCGGCGACGGTCATTTTCCATCAAAGGCGCAAGTCGTCTGCGAATTCCTAGATTGATACGAGCGCGTGGATCAGGTGCGTAGAGTTTTCGCATATAATCACGCTCTTCATCGGTCACCATTTCTAGCGTGAGTTCATCGTGATTTCGTAGGAACGTTGCCCATTGGCAGTTTTCAGGTATTTCTGGTGTTTGCTCAAAAATATCGGTTAGCGGATGTCTATCTTCCATTTTCACGGACATATACATACGCGGCATCAAGGGGAAATGATAATTCATGTGGCACTCATCGCCATCACCGAAGTAGGAAGCAGAATCTTCGGGCCACATATTTGCTTCGGCTAAAAAGAGAACATTTTCATATTTTTCGTCGAGGCGAGTACGTAGTTTTTTCAGAAAAACGTGGGTTTCTGGCAGGTTTTCGCAATTGGTATTTTCACGTTCAAAAAGGTACGGAATTGCATCCAAGCGGAAGCCATCCACGCCCATATCTGCCCAATATTCGAGCATTTTAAAAATCTCTTCTTGCACCACAGGATTATCAAAGTTCAAATCGGGCTGATGCGAATAGAAGCGATGCCAATAATAGGATTTTGCCACAGGATCCCAAGTCCAATTCGATTCTTCAAAATCCTGAAAAATGATACGCACATCGCGGTAGAGTTTCGGGTCGTCGCTCCATACGTAATAATCGCGTTCTGGTGAACCCGCAGGTGCATTTCGTGCTGCCTGAAACCACGGATGCTGATCGGACGAGTGATTTATCACCAATTCTGTGATGACTTTTAATCCTCTATCATGTGCCGCATCCAAGAGGCGTTTGAAATCTTTCAATTCGCCATAGCGCGAACTTATCGTGTAGTAATCTGCAATATCATACCCATCATCGCGTAGCGGAGATGGATAAAAAGGGAGCAACCAAATCGCTGTAACGCCCAAGTCAATCAGATAATCCAACTTAGACATTAAGCCATTAAAATCACCAATTCCGCTGCCCGTGCTATCACAAAAAGCTTTAATATTTAATTCATAAATGATTGCATCTTTGTACCATAGGGGTTCGCGCTTATATCTAGCCATATTGTTTGTTTATACCGTGGATAGTAAATAAGCACTATCCATATTTATACGTTTGTAATTAACGGCCTAAAGTTGCGAAAAATAGCTGATGCTAAGTCATGATTTGTAAAAAAAAATAACACAGTTTTTATCACTTAATTCATTTGTTACCAATACTTCAAAGTCAGATTTAAAAGTTACTTTTGCCTCATTAGTGTTTGATTTTTTCTTCAATCTTCTCACAAACCATCACTTGGTCTAATAAAACTTACTAGTACTATGAAAGCAATTGAAAAGCTAATTACACTACTATTTATTTTGTTCTATTTTAATAGTTTCGCGATTCAAATAAATGGGTACAATTCAACGCATGATAGATTTATCAATTATCCTGCTAACCCTAGTGAGAATGTCGACTATATATTAGCAAGCTACAATGGTATTTCTAGTGTTGGGTGGAGAGCTACTAAACCTCAATTTTCAATGACCCTGATTCATCCCCAATTTTTACTTGCCGCTCATCATGCTAGCCCTGCTATTGGGGAGACAATCAACTTTATGAACAATAATGGTGTGCTGAAATCATACACCGTAGCCGCAGTCCACAGAATTAATGATGGCATTAATGACACGGATTTAGCCCTCGTTGAATTGAGTATGCCCATTCCTTCAACAGATAATATCAATTCCGTATCTATAGGAAGCGTTGCAGTGAACCAAACAGTATATCCTTATGGGAAATTTGCTCGAACGGGGATTGAAAGTATAACTCATATTAATTATCCGTTTACTGATGCTAATGGAATATTGGGTGTTAATACAGGAATTGCGTTTGAATATATTATAAATTCCGCTCAACCCGATGAAGCTTATTCAGAAGGTGGCGATTCGGGGAGTCCTACCTTCATTATAGAGAACAGTTCCTTAAAAATTGTGGGCGTTCGTTCCGTATTGCAAACTTTAACAGCAGGAATGAGTCTTATAGGTTATAGAACATTGGATGTATGCGTCTCTTGTTATCAAACTCAAATTGACCAGATTATCTCGGACTATGAAATAGTAGATTTATCAATTGCTCCAAAGATATTGCTCAAAGGTGCTTATGATAGTAATTCAGGATTGATGAGAGATGATTTGAGAATTAATCATGCCCTCGATTTAATCAACAGTCCTTATGCTGACCAGTTGACTACGACACTAGCGATATTCAACACTGGTGGAACAGATGGCGCAGGGAATCCGAATGATGATATTGTGGATTGGGTATGGGTAGAACTTAGAGAGGAACAAGACAATACAGCCAGTGTCGCTAGTAGGAGTGCCTTACTTCAAAGAGATGGTGATGTGGTAGAAATAGATGGACGTTCGACCCTCACAATGCGCCAAAAGAGAGGGAATTATTATATTGTTATCACGCACCGAAATCATTTGGGCGTGATGACTGAAACGGCTATTTCGTTCTCGGAATAATAGAAGCAGGGATTGCATTGATTGCCATAATTGAGTAAGGAAAAATGCTGGAAGCTATACTTTTTAAAGAGCTTCTGTATCTTGCCGCACATAAACTAAACACGAAAAGCCAAATTCAGAATCTCGACAAGCAGTTTTAATAAAGAAATGTTTCATTTCAAACGTTTTATT
>CALGLY010000740.1 GCA_937959095.1 uncultured Saprospiraceae bacterium | reverse complement strand
ACTGTCCCTCATGCAGCACTCTTCAGGTGTGCAGGCAGGTGCACCGCCTACTACTGCCGCTTTTATTTTATCTGTTTTCGTCAATGCAATATAGGTCATCATGCCGCCTCTACTCCAACCATACATTCCTATTTTATCGGTATCTGCGTTTTCTACTTCCTCCAAGGCATCAAATAAAGCAAGTACATCATTCACGTCTTTTCCTCCAAATTCTTCTTGCCCTTCCCCGCCGTCATTGCCTCTATATTGACTTGCTATTACGATATAGCCTTCTTTCACAAGTTCCCCTAATCGGTAAAGTGCAAAGGATACACTTAACTGTCCAAAATCGCGATTACCTCCTCGATTATAGATAATACAAGGATACTTACCCGCTTTCTTCGGCTGCATCAGCAAGCCTTTCACCTTCAAGCCATCGCTCATGTAAGTAATGCCACTCACTTCGATATCATCTATGTATTCATACGCTGTTTTCCAGCTTGTAACCCCATCCGTTGTTTCGGTAAGCCTTGGATAAATGGGGGCAGTAGAAAAATCGGAGATTACCCTTTCCTCCACTAAAATGGAGGTGGCGGTTTCCTGTGCTTTACAGTTGCTGCATAGCAGTATCAGTATAAACAATTTGATGTATTTCATATCTTAATTTTACGAGTGATTAAATCGAAAATCAAAGATATAAAGCAGTTTTTTCAAAAAAATAGGCTTACCACTTCATTAACAAAAAAGTCGAAATCAGGTCAATTCCACCCCATAGATATAAACCTCCATTCCCATAAATTCCGTTTCAAAAAGCACGCGCATTCCATTCTTTTCCGCTACGCGCATAGAGTCTTTATTTTCTTTATGAATGATAGAAATAAAGCGTGTCGCCAATTCATGTTCCGAACCAAACTTTCGCATATGCTGCGCCATTTCTGTGCCATAGCCTTGTCCCCAAAAAGGCGGCTTCAGGGAATAGGCAATTTCCATTTCCTTCTTTCCATCTACTTCACGCGGAATAATGCCACAGAGCCCAATGAATTGATTGCTTTTCTTTTCTATTACTGCGAGATGTCCGAGTCCGTGGACTTCATTGCGTTCTAGTTGTTTATTGATCCAGCCTTCGGCGAGTTCTCTTACTGGTTTGGTCGTATCCATTCCTAAAAAATGGAGGCGGTCATTGTTCTCAAAAAACGCCAGCCAGCCGTCAATATCCTCGGCGGTTACCTTACGAAATCGTAATCGCTCACTTTCTTGTTGGAAATATATCATTTGAAAAAGGAATTTTAACAAATTTACAAAAGGCACGAATAACGAAGTAAGAATAAAGCATTCAATTCAAAATCTATTACAACTTCTCTTCTATTTCCGTGTTTTTTGTAGTGAAAATAGATTTCTTTGCAGGACATTTAGAAATGTTGAATGATAAAAGGATAAAGATTTAATTTATAAGCAGAAAAAAGTCTTATATCTCACATCTTTAAACCTGCCCGTTTGCGGCGCAGGCGGGTCTCATATCTTCATAAAACAACCTACTTACTCATGTCGAAAAAGCGCATCAATACAGCTCTAATATCTGTTTATCACAAGCAAGGCTTAGAACCGATTGTACAGGAATTGAAACGCTTGGGCGTGACAATCTACTCTACGGGCGGCACACAGAAATACATCGAAGCACTAGGCGTAAGCGTAGAAACGGTGGAAGCACAAACAGGCTATCCGTCTATCTTAGGTGGACGAGTGAAGACGCTGCATCCTAAAGTATTTGGCGGCATTTTGGCACGTCGAGAAGAAGAACACCTCCGTGAATTGGGGAAATATGACATTCCAGAATTGGACTTGGTGATTGTAGATTTATATCCCTTTGAAGATACCGTAGCCAATACCGACGATGAAGCACAAATCATCGAGAAGATAGATATTGGAGGCGTGTCACTGATTCGAGCAGCAGCCAAAAACTATAAGGATGTCGTTATCGTACCGTCGCAAGCAGACTATGACACACTAGCAGCTTTACTCCGCGACCAAGATGGAGAAAGCACGCTCGAAGACCGGCAACAATTGGCGCATCGGGCCTTTGCCGTTACCTCTAATTATGATGTTGCTATTTATAAGCACTTTAGCAGCGAAGCAATGGATTCGGATTTCCGCGCGAGTGTGAATAAAAAGCAGGAATTGCGCTATGGCGAAAATCCGCATCAGACAGGTGCGTTTTATGGCAATTTCGAAGAAATGTTCGATCAATTGGGCGGCAAACCAATTTCGTATAACAACCTCGTGGATATAGATGCTGCCGTGAACTTGATGCGCGAATTCAAAGATGCTTCACCTACTTTTGCAGTATTGAAACACACCAATGCCTGCGGCATCGCTACCCGCGAAACCGTATGCGATGCCTGGGACGCTGCCCTTGCTGGCGACCCTGTTTCTGCCTTCGGAGGTATTTTGATTAGCAATACGACGGTGAATTTGGCAACCGCCGAAAAGATTCATAAGCTTTTTTATGAAGTCCTCATCGCGCCAGATTTCACGCAAGACGCACTCGATTTATTACAAATGAAAAAGAAGCGCGTATTGCTTCGTATTAAGAATTTCCATACGCAGCAGCAGACTTTCAAGAGTCTACTGAATGGCGTGATTGTGCATGATAGCGATTTGAAAATGGAAGTTTCCGATGACCTAAAAATCGTGACCGAACATACACCAACGCTCGAAGAAATTGACGATTTATTATTCGCGAATAAAGTAGCCAAGCACCTGAAATCGAATACGATTACACTCGTGAAAGACGGACAATTGCTAGGCATGGGTTGTGGGCAAACTTCCCGTGTGGACGCGCTACGCCAAGCCGTAACCAAAGCCAAGCATTTCAACTTCAATTTGGAAGGTGCAGTGATGGCTTCGGATGCCTTTTTTCCCTTCCCTGATTGCGTAGAAATCGCACATGAGGCGGGCATCAAAGCAGTCATTCAACCAGGCGGTTCTATCAAAGACCAATTGAGTGTGGATGCTTGCAATAAAAACAGCATGGCAATGGTTATGACAGGAACGCGGCATTTTAAGCACTAATGTAACATAGAACCGCAGAATGTAAAATGTAGAAGGAATTAGAAATTTTGCCTCTACGTTTTATAGTTCTAAATTCTACATTTTAAATTGAACTCATGCTATCTCGCTTACTCTATATTCCTTTTGGTTTCGGAGCATTGCTTTGCCTCTATTTGGGGCAAACGACGGGCAATGTACTCTTCAACTATATCGCTATTCCATTGGCGGTTGGGCTGGTCATCAATTTTGTAATGAGTCCGCAGATTGATTGGTGGTACTATGAGAAATATCCACCCAAGTTGGATGCGAGCGGACAGCGATTTCTGAACGAAAAATTGCCGTTCTATAAGCAACTCAACGAGGCTGGAAAACGCCGCTTCGAGCAACGCATGGCGATGTTTCCTTTGGCGCATGAGTTTATGCCAATGGAAGTAGAAAGCCTCCCCGAAGAAATACAGTCGGTGATAGCAGCAAGTGCAGTACAATTGACTTTTGGACAAAAAGATTACACCCTAGAAGCCTATGAAAATATCGTGATTTATCCGAGTAGTTTTTTGAGTCCACGCTACCCACAGCATATGCACTCCTCTGAGATTCATCCTGAAGATGGCGGCATTATCTTTTCTGGGCGGCACTTGATGCACGGCTTTGTAGAACCCGATAAATACTACCACAGCGCACTCCACGAATGCGCCCAAGCTTGGATACAACTAAACCCGAATCGTACCTATCCCAAACTAGGCGATGATATTTGGAAAACGCTAGAAGCCATTAGTCGCTTCTCCCAAGCGAGTATGCAGGAATGGATTGGACTACCAGACATTGATCCTATGGCGGTGAGTATTTGCCACTTTTTTGTCTTCTCTGAACGCTTCCAAGAAGTTGCGCCTGTCTTGTATAAGGAACTTAGCGAATTGCTGAATTTGAATCCGTTGGCGGGAGAGCAGCCGATTATTTATGTGAATCAGGGGTGATGGTTTTAGCTAGTTACAGCATAAGATAAGGCTGTATAAACGTCTGTTTCTTGTAATTTCGGAAAGTCCTTCAAAATCTCTGGAATAGACATCCCAGAAGCTAGATAACCTAATAGGTCACCCACTGTAATTCGCATTCCTCTAATACAAGGTTGTCCACTTCTTTTACCTGCTTCTATGGTAATATATTTTTTGTAATCAATCATATTGTATCTGTTCTTTACCAAAGCTAGACATAAATACCGAATTTGTCAATGAAATAGCGGATTAATAGGTAGGTGTAGCAGTTGAAGTTTTACCAAATCTCTCACCACACGCCACCGCCGCGCAGATTTAGTAAAACAGAATGCGAAAAAAGACTTACCTTGTTGGCACTAAAACCAAGTAAGATATGGCAAAACCAGATAGTATTAAGCGGATTGAAGAAGCGTATGGGGTAGAGTTGGAACAAACAAAACGTAGTGTTTTTTTTTTCATTAACATAAGTACCTTTTCTTTGAATGAGGAAGGTAAAGTTATTTCGCTTAACCTTCGTTCTTCCCCAATTCAAGATCTTGAACTCATTAAGGATTTAAAACAACTTCAAAATCTTGACCTTAGTTCGACTAATATTAGAAATCTTGATCCAATTGGAAATTTGACTCAACTACAAACTCTTATTCTTAACTCTACCCAAATAAGAGACCTTACCTCAATCCAAAACTTAACAAAACTAGAGACACTCGATCTTAGGCATTGCAAAATTGAACATCTTCCATTTTTTTTAACAAAATTTGAACATTCAGAATTTGAAAAATGGGAAGACAACCTTTGGAATAGTAAAATTTCTCTTTATGGCAACCCTCTAAAAAACATCACCCCAGAAATTATCAATCAAGGTAAAGCAGCCGTTCGCGCACACTTATTAGCTTTACAAGAAAGTGAAGCTAAAGTAAGTTCAAAAGATATAGGCAAAGAATTACAACTAGAAGAGTTAGATAAAAGGGCAGAACGAGTATTCACTCAAGGAGATAAACTCAAACAAGCTATTAGAAATAAGAAATTCCCCCTCAACGAAGTAAAAGTAGTTCTCATCGGCAATGGCGGTTCTGGAAAAACATCTCTATTAAAACGCCTACTTGGACAAGCATTCAATGAAAAAGAAGACCAAACACATGGCATCCGTATTCACAAACATGAGATGACCTGTTTAGAGGATAAAGTAAAAGTCAATTTTTGGGATTTCGGCGGGCAAGAAATCAATCATGCAACGCATCAATTTTTCTATTCTACGCGAGCAGTTTATCTGCTTGTGCTAGATGCGCGGCATGAGGATAAAGCAGAATATTGGCTAAAATATATCGAAAATCTAGGGGGCAAATCACCTGTGTTTATAATACTAAATAAGATAGATGAAAATCCTTCTTTCGATGTGGATAGGAAATTTTTATGGGACAAATACGGAGAACGAATACGCGCTTTTTATCGCCTTTCTTGTAAGGATACAGATAAGGGCGATGGCATTACACGTCTAGAAAGTGATTTGCAAAAAGCCTTATACGATTTGGAGTTTCGCAAAACACCTTTCGCACCTTCTTGGTTTGCAGTGAAACAGGAATTGGTTGCTCTCGCACTAGAGGAGGATTATATCAATTATGCGGCTTATCATAGCATTTGCAAAAAACATAGCGTGGAGGACAAAGTCGCACAAGAAACGCTGCTTAATGCCTTGGACGCGCTAGGTATTGTACTACATTTCGATGAATTGCGCCGCTATGATAAGCAAGTTCTTAGTCCACTTTGGCTGACTCAGGGCGTATATCGGATTATCAATTCTCCTTTGATAGCTAATGTGCGCGAAGGCGAGGTTTTCTTCGAGGATTTGGAAGGCATTCTCAATGATTTTGAACGCTATCATCTGGAAGAGGAACGCCGCTATCGCTACCCACAGGACACCCATTTGTACCTCTTGGAAATCATGCAGCAATTTGAGTTGTGCTATGAACTAGAACGCGACCACTATATCGTGCCTGACCTACTCCCCAAGCAACAGCCCGAAGGTTTGGCATTGGAAAGTTATCCCTTGCATTTTGTGTTAGAGTATGAGGGTTTATTGCCGCGTTCGGTGTTGCCACGTTTCATGGTTCGGATGCACAAAAGCATTGTGGAAGGCGCACAAAATCGTTGGCGTACTGGTGTGGTACTCGAAAATCCATTGTATCAAGCTACTGCTGTTGTTCGTGCGGACTATTCTGAAAATGAAATTCATGTATGGGTGAAAGGCGAAGAACAACGCAAAATGCTGACGTTCATTCGCTCCAGCTTGAAGGAAATCAATAAGACTTTTCAAAAAATCGCGCTGATTGAGTGGTTAGTGATTGGTAAACAAGGGAAGAAATTGGTGCAAGTAGACTATGAAGAACTCCTGATATTGGAGAAAGAAAATCGTCCTTACTATTCCACGAAACTACGCCAAGAATTTAAACCGAAATCCCTTTTGGATGGTATCGAACTGCCTGAAGCACGTCGGATGCAACCGCTAGGAGCCTTCATTTCCTATTCGCAAAAGGATATGGACTTAAAAGATGCCTTCAAAACGATGCTGCATCCTTTGAAGCATACCCATCAACTCGAACTTTGGGATGATCGCGAAATAGATGGAGGGCAGGAATGGGAACCCGAAATTCTGCGGCATCTACATCAGGATTCGCTTATTTTTCTACTCATTAGCCCCGATTTCATCGCTACGGATTACATCTGGAAGACAGAACTCCCAAAAGATTTAGAGCGACATCGCCAAGGTGAA
>CALGLY010000739.1 GCA_937959095.1 uncultured Saprospiraceae bacterium | reverse complement strand
ATTGAAAATGTATAATGAAGAATTGGATACGATCAACCCATTCTCCATTATTAATTTTTCATTATCCATTATCAATTATCAATTGAATACAATGTTTTCCAACAAATTTTATATCATAACACTCTTCGCGCTTCTATGTACGGTAACGGCTTGTGTAGATCAGGATTTTGATGAGCCACCTGCGGAGTCCAATGATTTTGAATTGCCTTCCAGTATCATTTCTATTGCAGAAGTGAAGGCAAAACATGTAGAAGGAGAGTTTGAAAAATTGGCAGAAGATGCCGCTATTCGAGCAATCGTGATAGCTGATGATGAGTCGGGTAATTTCTTCAAAACGCTCGTATTGCAAGACGAATCGGGTGGAATAGAACTGAAAGTAAATACATCAGGCTTGCATAATGAATTTCCGATTGGACGCGAAGTCTATGTGCTTTTGGATGGTTTATACTTAGGTGATTATCGGGGCGTAACGCAGCTTGGAGGCGCACTATTCACGGATAGCGATGGCTCGCGCAATCTTGGTGGCATAGAAGATATTTTTGTAGATCAGCATATTTTTAAAGGCGAAAAAGATAAAGTTATCAATCCTACTATCGTAAAGATTGAAGACTTAAATAGTAGCCATATCCACACCCTGATACAGTTGGATGAAGTACAGCTATTTGAAGACGATGCTGGTGCGCCTTATGCCGATGCCGTGAATAAATTCTCCGTCAATTTGCGTGTAGAAGAATGCGATGGCGACCTCATCACGCTACGAACGAGTGGTTATGCGGACTTTGCCGATGAAGCTGCCCCGAATGGCAATGGTAGCCTCGTGGGGGTGTATAGCGTATTCGGTTTGACGAGACAACTCTTTATCCGAAATCTAGATGATGTCTTCTTAACAGCTGAGCGTTGCGATGTCGATGATTGGGTAGAGGATGAACTAACAGATTTGTTGAGTATCGAAGATTTACGTACAGATTTTCGCAGAGGAACAACTGTCGGGCCTGCGGATACACGCATAGAAGGTGTGGTGATTTCGGATTATATCGCGGAAAATATCACGAATCGAAATCTCGTGCTTCAAGATGCCTTTAGTGGTGTGGTAGTTCGCTTCGATGAACCGCATGAATTTGCACTTGGTGATAAGATAAAAGTGAATATTTCTGACTTAGAGATTTCTGAATTTAATGGCTTGCTACAAGTAAATAATGTACCTAGCGGCAATGCGGCTAAAGTATCGGACTTTGATGTGGTGACACCAATAACTATTACCATTGCCGATTTAGTAGCTGACTTGGAGACCTACGAATCGACGCTAGTTACTATCGAAGATGCGACGATTTCAAATGAGGAAGGCACTACCTATAAAGGCAATGCAACTCTAACGGATGCTAGTGGTTCTATTCGTTTATTCACGACTTCTTATAGTGAATTTGCCAATACGCCCTACCCTACCAATAGCGTAAATGTAACCGCCATAGTAGGGCAAGCAACCGCAGAATTAATACCGATTTTAAGCATCCGTAATCTAGATGATGTAGCAGGTGGCGAAGTCGGGGAAGCGGATCCATTTAATGTAGATTTTCAGAATCAAACCGATTTTGAAGATGCTGCGGTGGATGGGTGGCAAAATATTAGCCTAAAAGGAGATGGGACACGCACTTGGTTGGCGCGCCTATTTGATGGCAATCTATTTATACAAGCTAGTGCTTTCCAAGATGAACAGCCTGAAATGGATGCTTGGTTTATTTCACCAGAGATTGACTTTGCTACGCAGACTAGCCTAAGTTTTGAAAGTGCGATTGCTTTCTGGAAACATGATGGTTTGAGCCTTCTTATCTCTACCGATTTTGATGGCAGCGATGTAGCAGGTGCGACTTGGGAAACGCTAGAGGGCGCAACCTTAGCAGGTGAAAATGATGAAAATTATGCTTGGATAAATTCTGGTACAGTGAGTTTGGCGGGCTATTCAGGTAAGGGACATATTGCGTTTCGGCATGTAGGCGATAGCGCGAATAATACGACTTCTTCTAGGCTTGATAATATTGTGATTGAGTAATTAATACGTTCTCATAGTCCTACAAAATCGAGGTGACTTAGGTTCGTCTGTCCACTATTTACTAACTCTAATGGACAGGCGAACTTAAAGTCCAATGTCATCAACTTAAGCCGCTTTCCATAATTCCTGAATAGCAGTTAAGTCTTTTTTCATGGCATCAAAAACCACTTTCTTATCTACCGTGATTTCGTATCGGCCTTTTTCAGCTCCACCCAATGGATACTCCAAATGTAAGGACACAGGCGGTTTTAAACCATACTCTTTTAAAAGCTTAAAATAACTATCGAAGTCTACCATTCCTTCTCCGATTGGTACATTCACGACTTTCCATTTTCCGTCTTTCTTGCCCCATTTGAAATCTTTCAGTACGATTGTTTTTATCTGATTATGCAGTAGTTTAAATCCATTTTTCCAAGACAATCCGCTATCTACCATCGCATGGCGAATGTCATATTGTGTGCCAAAATAGGCTGGATTCACCGTTTCCAGCAGTTGTTTGATTTCCCAAAAAGAAGCCCCTATTTTTGTTCCAGCATGGTTTTGATAACAGCCAATAATATCATATTTTTTGTTGACCTTGCCAAGTGCCTTTACTTTTTTCTGATAGCTTTTTATCGACTCCTCCATCGTCTTATCTTTATGATATTTGAACCAATTACTTCGATAAAACTGTACGCCTAATTCTGCTGCTGCTTTAATAATTTTCACATCATACGGGCTATCAACATCACTAATCGCGGTGGTAATCATCTCACAAGCAGACCCAGCTTCTTTTATATCCCGAATAGCGGCGAACAAATCGGATTCTGCATTTTCTGGCAACACATGTCCTTTGGGGCGGACGGTTAAATCTAACCCATCAAATCCTATTTCTGCTGCCATTTGGCTCGCTTCCTTTACGTCTAAAAACTGCAAATGCTTGGAAAATAGATGTACTTTTAATGGTTCATTGGATTGATTGAGGATAAAGGATGGTGCTAAGGGAGCAACAAAGACGGTAGCTCCTACATTTTTTATAAATTTTCTTCTAGTAATGCTCATAATCAAAACAATTTGATAAAATTCAATGTGTGTATTCTACATTAATAACTGATGTTACCTTCTTAATGACCCCGAAGTATTCCCATCCATTAAACTTATCACGTTTTCCCGAGACACCAAATTTACATCTCCTGGAACGGTATGTTTTAAGGCACAAGCAGCGGAAGCAAAACTCAAGGCTTGTATATCTTCCTCATAATGCAATAAGCCATAGACTAGACCAGCAGCAAAGGCATCTCCAGTGCCAACACGGTCTATAACGTGGGTAATGTTCAGCATTTCGGTTTTAATATACTCCTCGCCGTTCCACATTTTACCCTGTATTTGCTGGTGAGAAGCACTTACAGATTTTCTGTTTTTTCCTACTACTTTCTTAATTCTTGGAAAAGCCTTCATGAGTAGTTTCGCGGAATCCCGAAATTTACATCCATCTTCACCAAGTCCAAACATGTTGCGGATACCATAGCGGCTGGTAATTACAATATCACAATGTTGTACCAAGTCTGGCATAACTTCTTGCATGCTTTTCCCATACTTCCACATGTTTAGTCGCGAATTAATATCCCCTGAAACAGTTATTCCCATTCTATTCGCTGTTTTAATGGCCTCCAAACAACACATGGCAGTTCCTTCCGAAATGGCTGGAGTGATACCTGTCCAATGAAACCAATCTGCATCTTTGAGGACTTCTTCCCAATCGACCATTGACGGTTTTAATTGGGAGAAGGAAGATCCTTCTCGTTCATAAATCACTTCACTAGCTCTATGGACGGCGCCTTTTTCTAGAAAATATTTGCCGATCATATCTCCCCCATAAAAAACGTGTTCGGTATTTAACCAATGCTTACGCAAAAATTGAGTGGCTGCTTTTCCAAGGGCATTATCTGGAAAACGGGTCACGTGCGCTGCTTTCATACCAAGATAGGCACATGAAATGGCTACATTCGCACCGCCACCACCATAAACAAGTTCCAAAGATGTAGCTTGCGAAAATTTTGAATAGCCCGGTGGAGATAAACGCATCATTACCTCCCCAAATGTTATTACTTTTTTAGCCATAATTTTAATTTAGAGAATTAGTGAAAGTAAATAAACTTGCATTTGTGGGTTGAATGCAAATTCTAATAATTTTTTAA
>CALGLY010000738.1 GCA_937959095.1 uncultured Saprospiraceae bacterium | reverse complement strand
TCTGTTTTTCTTCAAGAATTTCAAACATATAAACCCCTTTTGCAACATCTAAATCTAGGGTATGCAAATTCTCTTGAATATCTTTTTCAAGAATGACTCGCCCATGCATATCCATCAGGCGCAAAGTAACAGGTGTGGCGGTTGTACGTTCCAAGGTGAGCATCTGCTGCGTAGGATTTGGATAAATTTTCAAATCAGATGCTTGTAGATTCTTGGTACTCGTCGCAATATTATCACAGTTGATAGTCAAGTCTGCGACTTCGCTAATGTTTAGCATTTCACTCACCATCATACCATCACATTCATAGCGAATTTCATAATCGCCTTTGAAAGCATTGAGTTGAATTTGTCCATTTTCATCACTCATTAGCGTTTCATCCGTCCACCATTGATTGAATACTAAATCAGTGAACATATCTGCTGCAGGCGTTCTGCTCCAATCTCTGCGGAATAGATTATTGCCTTCACGCCAAGCTGCGCCGTCCCAAAAACTCCACATCAAAAAGCCATCCATACTGGGATGACTGAAAGTAGCGGTCATAAAATCGCGGAGGTAATTGGCTGCCAGTTCTTCATTCACTGAGCCTGCAATATCGTATTCCGTGACTTTGGCCTTTAGTCCAAAACTATTATAAAAATCATCAAATGTAGCGAGTACGGAAGGAATGCTATTCGGCGAACCTCCAATATGTCCTTGAAAGCCAAGACCGTCCAAAGGCGCGCCTGCATCTATCAATTCCTGTACATATAATTTCAAAGAATCGTACTGCCCACCCCCCGTGTTTCCTACTGTGATAGTAACATAATCATTTAGCCATAAGCCTGTATTTGGGTCTATTTCTTTCGCTTTCTCGAATATTTCTACATAGAGTTCACGGCCTGTCGTGTAACCTTCTTCGCGCGAGAAAATATTTTGCAAACTTCTGTTCGTTACTGTTTCATTGATTACATCCCACTCATCCACATTTTCAGCGATGCCTGGATAAGTCATAATTTCCTCAATATGATTGAATACCCGATTTTTAATATAATCAGGGTTACTGGTATTTTGTGAAATATCGTTGGGTAAGTTGTCTAAACCTGGCCAGACTAGCGTATGTCCGCGCAATTTTAAGCCCTGATCTTTCACCCATTGCACCGCATTTCCTGCTTCTGCATTACTGACAAACCAATTGCTTTCCCAAGCGGGCCATTTTAAATCGTTTTCAAAAACGACCCAATTGAAACCATGTCCACGCCCGTCTAAATCCAAGATACGCGATTGATAAAGGTTGTTTTGTCCATTATTTCCTGCGATACGTTGTGCGGTAATGGCTGTTCCAAATCCAAATTCATGTTGCTGCATTTCTACTTCCACTATTGCATTCGGAATGGGGTTACCGTCCATGTCTTTTATTTCTATATTTAGAGGAGCTTTACGTAGTTGTTCAATACGCTCGGTAGCCGTAGCGCGCCAGGGAGCATTGTCTTCATAGCCTTCATATCGGTCTTTATAAGTAAGATCAGGTAAATCCGCTAGGGCAACACGTTGTTTGTAATTCAAGACCGTGAAGCCGCCTAACTCTATGGTTTGGAGTTGCTTTGCCAAGTGCATTCCAAATTGCATAGCTTCTGCCCCGAATGTATTATCTGACTGAAAAGGAATATAATAAGTCGTCCATGTTTCTGAGATGTTTAACGTCAAGAAGACTTCTTGTGCATAAGTCGTCGAATTTTCTGCCATCACATTCACATCACCCGTGCCGCCAATGGAACGGACTTGAAATACGATGAGCACTCTATCGCCTGCTGCAATGCGCTGTTGATTTTTTACGCCCCAACCTTCGTCCCAGGGATTTGCTCCTACACGCGTACTTGTAAGCACAACTTTTTGAGAAAAATCGGTATCCGATGATACTTCTACGCTCCGTTCAGCAAGCCAAGTGTAGGAACTGTTGTTGATGTCAGTTTCATTATTGGCAATGGCAAATTCTGCGGATGGTAGATTGTAGTCCTCCGCAAACTGCATTTGTAAGGCGGTATGATAAGCATCTTGGGCGGTCAGAAGAAGACTAAATACTAGGAAGAACGAAAATAGGTAAGCTTTTTTCATGGCGATGATTTTTATTGAACCATATAAGGCATATAAGGACACATAAGTTTCACGCTTATATGCTTCTTATATGCCTTTTTTGGTTTCAAAAAATTACTTTTTCACTACACGCAACGTACCTGCACTAGCACCGTCTGCTTGTAGTTGAAGGAAATAAATGCCTGCTTGCAATTGGCTTAAATTTATAGATTGCTGATTCGAGCCTACTGCAATTTGTCCTTGATATTCACGTGCTACTAAACGTCCTAAATTGTCATAGACATTGATATTGATATTCGCTGCATTCACAAGCGCGAAATCCAAGAATACCTTATCCGAACTAGGGTTTGGAAATGCACGAAGGCTGCTCAGTTTACTGTAATCTTGGATACTGGTCAGAACTTCTCCGAAGGAAATCCAATCAATATCTAGCATACCATTAAACATTCCCTCACCAGGATTGATGAAGAATTGTAATCTGTCAATTCGTTGTCCATCCACCTCACAAGGAGCAGTTTCGGACGTACAAGGCGAACCACCGTACCCGCCATCTAAATAAGCACCTTCATAATTGTACTCATAAACAGCATATTCCGTAGTGAGCGTATTCGCCACGCCAATCTGATTGGAAACAAACTCTTGTCCGTCTTGGACATCTATGCGCAGCACAGTGCCATCCACATCTGCTTTTGCCATTACATAAAGGATATTATTACTACCCACGACATCTACCCGCTCAAATTCGCCTACATCATTATGTAAGTCATAAACCACGGGTGCAAATGCACCACTTGTTCCATTACCTGTAATCGTCCAAATATCACTAGCAAAACTAGATACTAAACCGTCCATATCGTTGACATATAAACTGGTGTTATCATCCATTTGGTCGCTATAATTGATGATGCCAACTGGGCCAAGTTCTATGATTTCATCTTCGCCTAATGGTTGCCCGAAGGAAACGAAATCAATTGTTACTGCACCTTCATAAGCACCTTGTACAGGGTCGATATAAATCAACACGGTTTCTATTGCTGTGCCATCTACTGGACAAGGGCCAGTTTCGCAAGCCGTACCGCCATAGCCCCCGTCAGTTAAATTGCCTGTGAAGTCGTATTCATAAATTTCATAATCTCCTGTGATAATCTTGGTCAAGCCAGCCAACGAGGTGGCATAACCTGTCGTATCAATCAGATCCACTCGTAGTGGTACTTCGCCTGTGCTTGCTTTAGCTTTGATGAAAAATTTATTTTTGGCAGATGTGAGGTCTAGCACCAAAGGTTCACCATCCTCGGTATGTAGCGAGTAGGCCAATGCTGCATATTGTCCACCTGTTCCATCGCCTGTGATTGTCCATTCTGTCCCTTCCTCTGAACCTATGAAGCCAGGAGTGTCCGCTGTCCAATCGGTTGTATTATTATTGAAATGGTCTCCATAAATGAATTGTGGGCCATCGCCTGGTTCTTCCAAAGAATTGCCGAAGGAAATATAATCAATCGTCAAATCACCCAAGTATGCACCTACACCTGGCTCAATATAAAATACTAAGCTACCAACTCGCGTGGGATCAACAGGGCAGGGCGCAGTACTTTCCGTACAAGGCGTTCCACCATAACCCAAGTCATTATAAGTGCCGACATAGTTGTATTCTATTACGCTATATTCTGTATCTACTAATTTCGTGATAGAGCCTTGTGTAGTGATGAATCCATCAATATCCTGTACATCAATGCGGAAAGCAGTATTTGGCACACTTGACTTGATTTTGATAAATAATTTATGGTTTTCGCTGATGTCAATATCAATAGGTTCCCACGTATTTTGATTGCGAATATCGAAGCCGAGTGCGTCCCATGGTCCTGCATTACCATCGCCACGTATGGTCAATTCCGTACCTTCTTGAATTAACTCAAAACTCTCTGGCACATCTGTACCAAAAGAGGTAACGGTACTATCCACATCATCGAAGTGGTCTTGAAAGACAGTTGAGACAATAACACCTGTTGGTTCTTCACCGAACGCGATGTAGTCGATCACGACATCACCTGCGTAGCCGCCTGCACCTGGATTGACATAAAATAACAATTGTGTTGTTTGTGAGCCGTCTACCTCACAAGGGGCTGTATCGGATGTACAAGGCGTTCCGCCAAAGCCGCCATCGCTATATTGTCCTGAGAAATCATATTCCAATATGATGTATTCTGTCGTCAAAGTTTTAGTGATACCTGCTAAGGAAGTCAAATAGCCTTCTGCATCTTGAACATCCATCCGCAATTGCGTACCAACATTGCTTGCTTTTGCTTTTATGAATATTTTGTTGTTGCCCGTCGCATCTACAGTGATTGCCTCGCCTGTTGCCATGTCGTGTGGCTGGTAGGTGAATACGTCCCAAGGTCCGCCTGTACCGTCGGCAGAAACGGTGAGCTCATCATCGCTTTCCGAAAATGAAAAAGTGGCTGCACCACCCATTAAAATAGGGTCGCCATTATCGAATTCATCCACATATACTTGCGCGACTAAGCCTTGTGTACATAGCACTAGTGCGAGTAAAAGCAGTAGTTGTTTTTTCATGATGAATAGTTTTGTATTAGGTATTAAATACAATGTATTAGGTACTATCACAATACCTTGTACCTAATACTTCATATCTAATACCTCTTTATAAAAGTTCTAAAAATCGAATATTGTCTACATTCACCTCCAATGTTTCGCCTGAACTATCGGCATCTATCAGGTGAATTTTTAGCGTTTTAATCTTCGCAGGATCAATGGAAAAACCATTTAAATCCTGAAAGCGATTGAGGGGCAGCGATACTTTTTCCCAGCCATTCCAATCTACTTTTATTTGTGTCGTAAAATCATTGCGCGAACCATCGCGTTCCAACAAAACAAGAATGATATGCGTTTCTCTACGACCATTATTATTGACTTCCAATTCTAAAAGCGTGTTGCTAATATCGGTAGTAATGCCAAAATTTGGAAAATTTTCGGCATCAAAGCTGTTGTTTTCTGCGCCGCCAATCCAACTGATACCTAAGTCATCTTTACCGCTTAATTTTAGGAAATTGCCGTCAGTTGGTGTGGGATTTTCGCTTTGCACGGCAGTAGTTCTATTTTCATTGATGCTGCCTACAAAAATCCATTGTTCTGTATCAGGGCGAAGTCCGTTGCCATCAAAGTCATTCACCAAAATAGAATTGACGGTGAAAAAATCCTTTGGTGAAAGCGCGCCGCCACCATCTGCGGTCACACTTACGCGTCCTTTCTCTAC
>CALGLY010000737.1 GCA_937959095.1 uncultured Saprospiraceae bacterium | reverse complement strand
ATGATCAATACAATAAAGCTAGCTAAAGTTACTCTATATTGTAAATTTAAGAATAATAATTTTATTCACATTAGAATGTGGAATACCTGTAGAAAAGTTGTGATTAACTTACAAGGAATGGATTATTGAAATATCTAATAGATGTAGTACCTATGTAGCTTGAAAAATAAGTATTTTTTGAATTATTTTTTTTGAACCATACCCGCCTGCTCCGCGAACGGGCAGGCGGGTATGGTTCAAATTTACAGCTTATCACAAGCCAAAAATCCTTTTGGTGACGACATAATCTACAATAATGACAAGTGCTGCAAATTTTAAGATAGATCCGAGACTGGCTGCTCTTTTAGGGGAAAATTATCGCTCGATAGAGTTGGCTATTAAAGAATTGGTGGATAATGCCTTTGATGCGGATGCGGAAAAAGTACGTATCACGCTACCTGCACCTTATACGAATGACCCTATCATAATAGAAGATGATGGAACAGGGATGACCGAAAACGAGATTCGGAATGAATATTTGAAAATTGCGAATAGTCGCTTTTCGAGAAAGGGAGAACGCACCGCAGGCAAAAAACGCTTGGTGAAAGGACGAAAAGGCATCGGAAAATTTGCAGGCCTGATGGTCGCAGAAGTGATGGAAGTGACGGCAAAAGCACGGGGCATTCAAACGAAACTAACCATTTCCAAAACCGCTCTTGCAAAAGCCAACTATGATTTAGATAAAATTGACTTGCCTATAGAGATAGGAGAGTGTGCAGAAACAGAGAAAGGCACTTATATCGAATTAAGCGGTATCAACGATAATTTCACCTTTCCGAATCCTGATAAATTACGCCAATTATTGGTGCTGGAATATAACAGAGTTCCTGACTTTGAAATCATAGTGAATGATGTCACTGTCGATATTGAGGATATTCCAGGGAAGACTTTTGTACGCAATCTGAATCTGCCAAGTGCAGGTGAAGTGCAGGTGCGCTATACGATAGCCGACCAAAAGAAATCGGTGAAGCAAGCAGGCTTAATCGTGAAAGTACGAGGCAAAGTAATCGGACAACCACAGCTTTTCGGGCTAGAAAATATAGAGAGCATCCCGAAGCAATTGCAACAACGCATAGTAGGCGAAGTAGTAGCAGATAAACTAGAAAAAGATGTGACTGCGGATTGGGGCGCAATCATAGAAAATAGTATCTCGTATCAGGAAATTGCGGAATCCTTGAAGCCTGAATTGGAACGTTCGTTTGATGAGACCTTTAATGCAGAAGTAGAATTGGCTCGCGGACGCTTGCAACGACAAATCTCGAAACGCTTGAATAAATTGCCTGATTATAAACAGGATTCGGCGAAGAAGGCTTTGGATAATGTAATGCTGAAATTTTTTGGTGAAAACGAGGAGCGCACAAGTGCTGTGATTGGTTTGGTACTGGATACCTTCGAGCAAGATGGTTGTTCACTGGCTTTGGCGACAATGGGTAAAGCAAAGAAGAGCATGACAAAGTTCTCGAATGCGCTCGCGGAATATGGTACGTTAGAAGTTGCTTTGCAAGTACAGCAAGCGACCTATCGTTTAGAAGTAATTGAGCAGTTTAGAAAATTCATCGCTGATCCGAAAACTTTTGAGGAGCAAATTCAAAATGCACTAGAAAATAACCTTTGGCTACTCGCTACACACTATCCTATTCTATCAACCAATGATACCTTAATGAATGTGGTGGAGAACTTCATGAATAGGAAAGAGACCGAGGAGAAACCACAACTATTGCTTTCTAGAAGTTATCCTGATAGTTATCTTTTATTAGAAATTAAAGGTGGAAAATCGAAGCTTTCGGATAAGGATAGTGCCTTGGCGAAGGAATATCGAGATGGTTTATATTATTATTTCCCGAATAAGAAGATTGATTTAATCGTATTGGGTGGTGCATGCAAAATCGGGACAACGAAGCGAAGTGCAAAAGAAGGCTTTCAATTTATCACCTATGAAGACTTGCTAAACACGGCACAGGAACAACAGGAATGGATATTGAATGATTGGCAGAAGAAGGGATAGAATTTTAGAGCATGTTCAATTTATAATCTTGTACTTTTAGGTAGTGAGACAAAAAAAGGCCAACAGAAAGAAACAATCTGCTGGCCATAAACCCGTGAGTTTAATTCTTCACGAAGCGTCTAGAAATATGAACATCTTTCGCATTCAATACTAAAAAATACATGCCATTCTGCAATGCGGAGATATCAATAAAAATATTACTTTCGGTAGAAGTAAGCGGTGCGGTTTTTACTACACGTCCATTCAAATCAAAGATAGAATAGTTTGTTGCCCCACTTTCTAAGGGATAAAATACATTCAAACCTGCATTCGATGGATTGGGATAAACAAGAATATCGTCTTCTTTATAAGAATCACGGAGCTCTATGAAATCGCGATAGTTTATCTCATCTATCGATAATTCACCATTTAACTGGAATACTACTTCATCATCCTCTATAGCAGTGCAGCATATCCCATTACTTGGTGTAGAATCTGTATCTAGCTGATCTGCACTTATGATTTGAGCATAAATAGCAGCATTCTCATCTTCTGCTAAAAATAAATCAATCCATAAATTTGCACTATCTCTTGGTGCTATAGTTCCAACATTCCAAGCTCCTGCAAAATCAAGGTAATTGCCTTGCGAAATGGCAGCGGTTGTGCTACCTACTTGTACAATCATATTGGATTCAATATTTAGCTTAAACTGCACACCATCTGCAGCTATGTCACTATTATTGTAAACCGTAAATCGGCAAGGTATCTGCTCATAAATATCTATATTACTCTTGTTAATTCGTAGGGATAATTCCAGATCTATTGCAGGAATACTCTTCTCTAATACGGTGATATCGAAGGTACAGGTATCTATTTCGCAGTCCGAATTAGCAAGATAAGAGATTGTAGTTGTACCTACTGGAAATTCGCCGCCACTAGAAGGTGTATCATCTGCTGCTTCTAGTACTACGAATTCAGGGCAATTCGTTTGAAATATTGGATCAGAGTAAAACACACGCGCAGTACTACTGCCAGGAGGTATATTAATGGTTATATCCTCTGGGCAGTAGATAAAACGGTGGAATAAATTAGGCATCGTAACTTTGATGGTATAGCTACACATTTCTGTATTGCCGCATTGATCCGAAATGCGAAAGACCAACTCATGCTCTTGGAAACCTTCGACTATCGGCATCCCATTCATTTCCGATACGTTTTCAGTTGTTACTAATTCAATATCCACTGTAGGGTCTGCACATGAAGTACTTATAGCAGTGGGAAACTGTATAATTGCCTTTCCAAATAATGGATCTCCCTCCGTTAGAGGAAGTACATATTCTTGCGTGAAATTTGCTGGACACGTAAGAATAAAAGGTGGTTCTACAACTTCTGCTCTAAAGTAAACTTCATCGTCTTCCATAGCTTCACAGCAAACGGCATTATTGGGAGAAGAGTCGACATCCATTTGATCTGCATTACTTACTTCCGCAAAGAAGGATGCGCCTGCCATTTTTGCAAACATCTTTATATCTAAAGTAGCGGTTTCGCCAGCTCCTAGTTCATCTATATTCCAACGTTTTGGGACTAAGCGGTAACTTCCTCTTGAAAGGATCGGTGCCATATTTCCTACAGGCACCATTTCATTTGGATCGTAGTTGAGGTGCACTTCTACGCCTGTAGCTACTTCTGTACTATTATTGGTCAATATAAAACGGAAATCGCCGCCCTTATAGCGTTCCAGCATCGTATGTTGGGTTTCTAATGATAGCTCCAAATCAATGCCCGATTCCATCGTCTCGTCTTCTTCTACAGTCACACTGAATTCGCACTGAATACTTCCACAGAAATCACTAGAAAATACATAAGTTAGTGTAGTTGTACCTATAGGAAATAATTCTCCATTGCGAGGTACGCCCATAGGCAATACACTAAATCTTATATCTTCATCAGGGCAATTGCTATTAATTTGTGGTTCATCGTAATTCACGATTGCTCCTCTCATTCCAGGAGGTATAAGGATAACTAAATCTTCGGGACAAGAACCTATTTCAAACATGAGGTCGGGTCTTGTTATTTCAATAGTGTAAGTACAAATTTCTACATTGCCACAAGCATCTGAAATTCGGAATACGATATCATGCACTTGAAAGCCTTGCACGGCTGGTTGATTATCAATGAATAAAATATCTTCATTCAATAATTCAGTACTTACCATCGAATCAAAACAATCTGTAGAGGCAGAAGGAAATTCAATAATCGCTGTTCCGTAATCAGCTTGTCCTGTAGAAATAGGGTCTTCTGTTTTCACAAAGTTTTCAGGACAATCCACCGAAAAATCTACATTTTCTGCAACGACTATCACATTAAATTCGCAAACAATTTCTCCGCATTCACTCGTGACGACAAAACGTTCGGTGCTCATACCAATTGGAAAAATCCCACCTGATCCAATATTATCTGGATCTTCACTAAGAATTACTTCTGGGCAATTTGAACCAACCATTGGATTCGAGTAATTAAAAACTGCACCACTTTCTCCTGCTGCTACATTGATAATAGTATCAGCTTGGCAGTTAAGAAATTGCAAAACGGTATCAGGACGCTCAATCGTGATGGAATAAGCACAAGAATCAATTGCGCCGCAACCATTTCCTACGCCTATAAATACGACATCATGGGTACGAAAACCCGATACATATTGCTCGCCATCTATAGTAACTACATCGCTCGGTGCAGCTAAAATCACATCCTGTCCAAATTCGCAAGCAGCAAATAATTCAGGTACTTCTATCTTTGCCAAACCATATAAAGGATCATTGGTAGGTGGCACAGGGGAGTCTTCTACTTTCGTAAAATCATCAGGGCAATCCCTAAATTCTACGAGTGGTCCATCCAAGCGGACATCAATTATAATATCACAACTCTCTCCTCCACAAGGCGCAACTAAAGTATAGCGTTCCCGATAAATACCAGGATAGAATGGCCCTTGTGGCCCTTTATTCGCAGTATCGCCTAGGTATTCAAAATCTTCAAAACAATTGCTTGTCACATTTGGAATTTCATAGACATCCTCTGCAAAGGTTTCGTCGCCTTCTAAATTGATAACAATAGTATCCGTCGGGCAATCTAGAAAACGAATATCTGGATCAGGTCGTGTGATGGTAATTTCATAGCTACAAATAGCTGTAGCTCCACATAGATCGCTTACTTCAAAACGAACAACGTGCGTTTGAAAACCTGTAACACTTTGTGTTCCGTCTGCATTGGTGATATAATTACCTGGATCTAAAAGCCTCACCATTATGTCACTTCCCATTGGGCAAGTCGTTATTGCTGTAGGAAATTCAATGACAGTCTTTCCAAATTCAGGGAAAGGGGCATCTGGAAAAACTTCCTCTTTTAGCACATCTTCTGGGCACTCTACACGAATATCTGCTTCTTCCACGGTTATATTAAACTCACAAGTAGCTTCGCCACAAGTAGCATTAGTAGCTAAAAAAGAAAGCGTGGTCGTACCTACTGGAAAGACACTCCCACTCATTGGTAAGGGATCAGGTGTGATAGATAAATTAGTAGGCGGCGGACAATTTGATTCAAATATCGGTAATTCATATTCTACTACTGTTCCTGTTTCTCCTGGCATCACATAGATGATCGTGTCTGAAGGGCAAGGCGCAAATTTGAAGGTGAGACTTGGTCTTGTAATCGTAATACTATAGCTACAAGTATCTCTGTTGCCACAGGCATCACTCACCAAAATCGAAATATCGTGCGTAGTGAAGCCTTCTACCGTTGGAATATTAGCAGGACCAATAAGAACATTTCCATCTTCACGAAGCCAAGTCATAGTAATATTTTGCCTGACACAAGCCGTACTTACAGTAGGCAAATCAAGTATAGCAATACCATAAAAGGGATCTTCTGTAGGTGTTGCACAACACTCTTCCTTTAAGACATCATCAGGACATTCCACCGTTAGTTCGTTAAGTTGAGCATATAGCCCACCTGACAACAGACTGGTGATAATAAAAACAAATGTACTTTGTAATACATACCTCATGGGACAACTTTAATTAGCGGTATCTCTTCATACAAGGCATAGCAAAGCCAACCTTAGTAGAAATGATACTAATACGTCATAGAAAAAATTAAACTTTGTGTAAGTATTGTTGTCGCGCAAAAAGCATACGGCTAGAGCTAGCATAGATCTAGTGTCCTGCTATATTTGGATATAGAAACATTATGGATTTGCACTATTTGGAATAAAGTAAGAATAAACCTGCATTCTTTGATTTAGTTTTTTCTTTTTTAAGACACAAAATTCACGTATTGCCTATGTTGCGTAAGGATTTTTGTAATGCAAAAAAGTAAAAAAGAAGTTGTCAAAAATGTAATTTTATTTTTAAAAAATTCCTTTGTAAAATGGAAGGTAGGTAGCTAATAGAAATTAATATGTTAGCCTTTTATAAAATCAAAAAATTAAGCCTATTTTTAATCTTTATGTTTTTCATTTGATTTTAAACTAATTGACTTATTTTCTGAATATTTATTTACGATAGTCCTATTGATTAGTTGCAAATATATATAAAAAAATAATATATAAAAGTTAAAAAAATGAATTTATTACTCCTTGAACCCTTTTATACCGCAAGTCATAAGCAATGGGCAGATGGTTTCCAACGCTCCAGTATACATAATGTTCAAATTCTTTCTATGCCTGGGCGACATTGGAAGTGGCGTATGCATGGCGGAGCAGTCACCTTAGCACAGTCCTTTTTGGAATTGAAGAACAAGCCCGATTGTATCATTGCTTCGGATATGCTTGATGTTGCTACCTTCAAAGCATTGACGAATACGACCATTCCAATATTCCTCTACTTTCACGAAAATCAACTTACCTATCCTTGGTCACCTACCGATGCTGATGTGCAAAAACAGCGCGATAATCATTATAGTTTCCTCAATTTTACCTCTGCGCTAGTAGCAGATAAGGTCTTTTTCAATTCAACCTATCATCGCACCTCTTTTTTGGAGGCTTTGCCAGCATTCTTAAAGCAATTCCCAGATTATCAGCCACTAGAAAGTATCGGCACAATTGCAGCAAAATCAGAGGTTTTATATTTAGGAATGGACTTGCAGTGTTTCGATGTCCACCGCCAGCAGCAGCAAAACGAAGTACCTATTCTGCTTTGGAATCATAGGTGGGAATACGATAAAAACCCAAACGATTTCTTTGAAACACTCTTCCGACTTGCTGATGAAGGGCTTGCTTTTCAGTTGGTGGTTCTAGGCGAATCCTATCGGAAAATGCCACCTATTTTCAAGGAAGCAAAAACACGTCTACAGAAGCAAATTTTACATTTTGGCTATGCGGAAGACTTTGCGAGCTATGCACAATGGCTTTGGCGCGCCGACATCGCCGTGACAACGAGTTATCAGGATTTTTTCGGAGGTAGCGTGGTAGAAGCTATTTATTGCGAGTGCATGCCCCTACTTCCCAATCGGCTTGCCTATCCAGAGCATATTCCGAATGCTTTGCAAACTGCCGTATGTTACGAAGATAAGGACGCTTTATACCTAACTCTAAAACGCTACTTAACGCAGGGTTTTGAGTCTGACATATGTGAGCAATTGGCAAAGCATGTAGCTCGATACGATTGGAAGGAAATGATAGGAACTTATGATGCTTTATTGGTCTCTGAATGAATAATTCAAGATAGTAGTCCCGCCTAGTTTTTAGCGTTTAATCTAACATTTACTTGCTCCGCAAACTCAGTAATCCGCGCTAGAACTTCTTCCTCTATGTCCGTCTCCGCTATCCAAGTATGTACGCTACCAATATATTCCATATCGAGGTATTCCGCAGTCAGTCGAAAAGGCGTGTGGAAACCTTCTACTTCGATGCCATCCGAACCACAGGAAAGGCTAGCTAGTTGCTTCCCACGCAATTTTCTACCTAGCTGCTTTTCGATACTAATGCAATCGGTGAGACGATCTAGGAAATTCTTCAATACGCCACTCATCGAATACCAATAGACAGGCGTAGCAAGAATAAGGACATCATATTGCTCGATGAATGCACGCATGATAGGCAAAAAATCATCCGATTGATTTTCCCTTTCATAGCTATACGGCTCGATGTGTTTTGTCTTTAAATCTATGACATCAAAATCTAATTGCTTGCGTAAAGCTTGCACGATTTGGTGGGTATTTCCATCGCTTCTTGCGCTGGCTTGTAGAAGAAGGATTTTAGGCATCTTTCTCATTAAATCAAAACAAAAAAAGACTTTTGAAGCCTGTCTGCTGCCGACAAAGGCAGGTTTTGAAAACTTCAAAAGTCTTGTGGTTAAAAAATCCTATAAAATGCTATCTACACCAATCTCAAAATATGCATCGGATACTGATAAGGATTCAATGCCACATAATTCCAATCGCGTGTCCAGTAGTAGGTCTCATTGCGGAGCAAATCATGTACGCGTATTGGCATTCCTTCTGGAATTCCCAATAACTGGCGTGGCATTTCCACATGAGCGTGCTGTGTTTCATTGGCATCAAAATTAATGATACACCATACAATATTGCTGCGATTTTCGGTCATTTTTATGTAGCTCATCACCTTATCATTATCCGTGCGTGTGAAGTGGATATTGTAGGTATCCTGAAAAGCAGGATTTTCCTTACGAATTCGATTGACTCGCGTGATAATGTCCGTCATTCGATTGCGATAATTCCAATCGTAGACCTTGATTTCGTATTTTTCAGAATTGTAATATTCCTCTTTGCCGTTATTCATCGGCGTATTATCTCCGAACTCGTAGGCTGGCCCATACATTCCATAATTCGAGGAAAGTGTAGCTGCCAACAAGAAGCGTTTCACAAACTGATTGGAATTGGCGTGCATCAATTCATAAGGAAGAATATCAGGCGTATTCGGCCAGAAATTTGGTCGGAAATATTCGCGCATCTCCGTCTGGCTGATTTCGGTCATATACTCCTCCATTTCTTTCTTGTTCGTGCGCCAAGTGAAATAGGTATAAGACTGCGTATAACCGAGTTTCGCCAATTCATTCATCACATTCGGGCGCGTGAAGGATTCCGATAAGAAAATTACATCAGGATATTCCTTTTGTACTTCACGAATGCACCATTCCCAAAACCGAAAGGACTTGGTGTGTGGATTATCCACACGAAAAATACGAACGCCTTGTTTCGCCCAATAGGTGAAGACATTTTTCAATTCTTCCCAAAGGTTGCCCCAATCTTCCGATTCAAAATTGATAGGGACTATATCTTGATATTTTTTTGGAGGGTTTTCGGCATAAGCGATCGTCCCGTCTGGTCGCCAAATGAACCATTCAGGATGCTCCTTAATCCAAGGATGATCGGGCGCAGCCTGAAAGGCAATATCCATTGCTAATTCAATGCCATATTTTGCGGCTTCTTTTATGAGGGCTTTAAAATCTTTTAATGTTCCTAATTCAGCATGTAAGGCGGTGTGTCCACCTTCGTCGCTACCGATTGCCCACGGAGAACCTGGTTCGCCTTCTTGAGCGGTCACCGCATTGTTTTTGCCTTTGCGATTCACTTTTCCTATCGGATGCACGGGTGGGAAATAAAGCACATCGAAGCCCATTTCGGCTACTCTTGGCAGGAGTGCTTGTGCCGTTTTGAAGCTACCATGTTGTCCCACTTCGGAAGCGGAAGAACGTGGAAAAAATTCGTACCAGCTACTAAACAATTCCTTTTCGCGCCCTACACGCACGCGCAAGTTTTTATCGTAGGTCGTTACATATTGCTTCATCGGGCAAGCTCCCACTAAGTGTGCAAAATTTTCACTTAGTACTGCTTCTACTGCCGCTTTATAGTCTTTGCCGCCTAGTAGTTTAGCATAGGCATTGATTTGTTTTTTGGTATCGCCTGAATATTGCTTTGCGGTGGTCTTTAGGAAATTTACACCTATTTGCAATTCCACATCCATGTATTGCCCATCCGTAAATTTCTTCTGAAAGCCCTGATACCAATTCATCAACTGATCGACCCAACCTTCTATCTTATACTCATAGAAGCCCAATTCTGTCACACGAAAGCCACCTGCCCAAGCATCATTCCCTAATGAAACGAGTGGAGACTGTTCCCATTTTCGCGAACCTTCTTTCCGATAACACACGGCTGCACGCACCACATCATGCCCATCACCAAAAATGACCGCACTAATCTTTACCGCATTTCCTACTACGCGCTTGATGTGATATTGACCACCTTCTAATTCGGGAGAAACACTATGAATGATGACTCTACTTTGCATGCTATTGATTGAAAATTGAAAATGGAGAAACTTGTCCGTATGGATCGATAATTTTTATTCGGCTTTTTAATACTGGCACGAAAATACATTTTCTTGGCTGTTTTGTATGTGATTTCGGGCAAAAAGTGGGATTTTAGAATTTTTAACATGAAAAATAATCGTAATGCAATAAGGGATTA
>CALGLY010000736.1 GCA_937959095.1 uncultured Saprospiraceae bacterium | reverse complement strand
AGGTCCACTTGTAAGCTTTGAAGGAGATGGTGGGGTAGCTATATCAGGACATTCTTATCGCTGGCCAAATTCTACGATTCCTTATGTAATTGAGAATGGACATCCGAAGAAAGCATCAATAGAATGGGCAATTCGGCATGTACAAGCAACAACTAATCTTTGCCTTGTTCCTAGAACTACTCAGCGAGATTATGTTCGCTTTATCAACGGTGGCGGTTGTGCATCTTATGTAGGAAAACGAGGAGGTCGTCAGGACATTGTTATTGGAAATTGTTCTCGTGGAAGTGTGGCTCATGAGATACTGCATGCTTCAGGACTATGGCATGAGCATAGTCGAGAAGATCGCGATAGATATATTCGTGTCAATTCGGCGAATATAACAAGCGGTAAAGCGCATAATTTTACACGCCATGTTTCTGATGGAATAGACATTGGAACTTATGATTACGGCTCTATTATGCACTATGGCAGTCGTGCTTTTTCTAAGAATGGTAAGAATACGATTGATGTCAAAATACCACCAGGTAGAAAGACGACGGTAATCGGACAACGTAATGGCTTGAGTTCAAAAGATAAAGCAGCAATTAATACACTTTATAAATCTTCGCCTTGCAAAGAAGATTGTTTGTCCTTCAATCCAAGCCGCGTAGGTGTGAAGAAGAAAGGAAATCTTTGGATCGTGGTAGATGGAAATCATGCCATGTTTTCTGCCCCTAACAAAATAGAAGCAGATAAGATTGTGCGTATTATTAAGCACTACAAGCTGAATCGTTCTTGTTTTGTAGGTCGTCCCAAGGCATCTTTCCAATATCTGTTACGTGGAAAAAACGCCCCTTCAGGAGCATTTAGAGGAGAGGATTGTATTCCTTTCAATCCTAGTAGGTTAGTTATCAGGAGAGAGGGAAGGAGCTATTTGATGACCGATGGGCGTTCTCGAATGTTTATGTTTCCCAATAGAGAGGAGGCAGAACAGACTTTGGCAGCCATCAAAAAATATGGCTTCACAAGAACCTGTTATGTAGGTCGTCCTAAGGCTTCCTTACAGTATATGCGTAAGTAAAGTAAGTCTGCTAGATAATCACAAGATTATCTAGTAGACTACTATCCAAGAGTAATGCTTAGAGCGTATTGGGATTAGTATAATTTGATCACGTTTATAGAATCATCGATGATGTATTACAGTTGTTATTTTTTATTGCTCTTTACACTTTCTACTTGTGGCAAAAGCGTATCCAAACAACAAAATTCAAAGGAAATAAAATTTACGGTAGCACATTATAAGATGCCTTGTGTAGGCGAGGATATGCAACTTTGCTATTGGATATCAAAAGATGGAAGAGAATTTGAATACTTCTATGATGAAATAGAAGGATTTGACTACCAATGGGGCTATCAGTATGAACTTTTGATACATCAAAAAAAGAAAGAAAATAGGATGCTTGATGCAAGTGAGTTTCGCTATGAATTGAGGCAAGAACTAGCTAAAAACCATACCGATAAAACGTTTCAACTTCCTTCCATCTTTGATGGACAAAAACTCATTACTTTAGAAAAAGAGCAATGTAGTTATATGGGCATGGTTCCTATCTATACCGCTTCTTTTTCTTGCGAAGATTTAGAACATTCAGAGCAAGCACTATTTAGATATGAAAATAATGGCTTGTTATTGTTAGAAACTGAATGATAAGCATACTGAAGTAATAAATAGGTATTTGAATTAGCGAACGAGTACAAAATCAAGAAGACTTACAGGACTGTTTTTACTGATTTCTGCAAAGCAAGATAGCTTGGTGGATAGGCATTCCCTAGCTCCTATTGACTTTCTGTTACAATCACTAATACCAATCCATATTTAGAATTTTTAGGAAATAAAAATCCAAACATGCTCTAAGAGCTTCTTAAAGTGAAATTAGACAAAAAATACTCTTGTTTTAAGTCCAGAATAAATGTGTCCAGGAACTTAGAGGAGCACAAATAATTTTAATTATTCAAGATTCCCTACTTAATATTTTTTATCACCTTACTAAAATGAAAACATGTCAGATTTAAAATCACCGCAGTTGCTAAATGGTTTCTTAGGCAAGCTGTATGATGAACTCACCATGGGTGACGACCAAGTAATGCGAAGTGCAAATGACTTCTTTTCTTGGATTACACCCGGTATTCCGTATTCTGCGGACAATTTTGACTTTCAAGAGCGCGGTTTTGTACCTACTCACTTAGGTGTGAGTGGTACGGAAGATCAAAATGAAGACGGAGAGCCACAAGATGTAGACTTAGAGAAATTAAAGCGAGAATTGGGCGCAGAAAAGCTGCGGATGTATATCCAAGCTGAAGATTTAGCTTATTTAATGGATTTCATTCCTGATGCTTCGGGTATCTCAGATGGCGACAAACGCATGAATCTGAATAAGAAAATTTGGAATCCTAGTGACCGCCTATCCGATATTTATAATTTCGTTCTGAATCAAAGCGAAGTTGTGCAAACTGAAGTAGATGAGACTTTACAGGCTAAGATTGATCGGGTACGAAAAGTGCTACAAACTACAAAAACCGTAACGGATTTCGATGAAAATTTCGAGGAAGTAAAACGCGAAATCACTGTGGATAGCGTCGTGGCTGTGCAATATAAAGAAAAGAAACAAGTTTATGATGCCGCTTTCCAGGAGTATCGAAATGCGCAAATTCGCGCGATGAATGGAGGCCCAGAAGATGTTGATTTCTTCGCCCTGAATGAACGTATTTTGAGAAGCAAAGTGCGTATGGCAGAAAACGATTGGCATGCAAATGGGTATAAAAATCTCTATGAACGGGCTACTTCTTTCTTAGACCAAGCCGCTAGTGGCGACTTGAATTTGCTAATGCAAGGCTATCGAGAAGATATGGATTTTTCACAAATTTCCAATCCTGCTTCTCCAGGTTCCAAATTTTACTTTACGAAGCTTGTCCCTTCCAATTTTGCATCTTCTATGCAAGGCTGGACGCAATTTTCTTTTTCAAAGAAAGACTATGAGAGTCACCGCGACCGTCGTCGTACTACTTGGGGCGCAGGTGGTGGCTTCATCGGAGGCCTATTCAATATTGGGGGTAGTGCAGAAGGAGAAGTGACACGTATCTCGAACGATGTGAAGTGGGAATCGCTAAAAATTAAATTTAGTATTGCGCAAGTACCTATCATGCGTTCTTGGTTTCATAGTAATTTACTGAGTTCAAGATTCTGGCGATTTGGAGCTAATGCAGACATTATCGGGCAAGGTGACCTACTGTCAGATGGTGGAATGCCGCCTACTGGGCAAATGCCTGCCTATCCTACTACAGCCATATTTATCAAAGATTTAGAGATAACCTTTGATACTTATTCAGGTAATTACGATGCACTGCATAGCCATATCAGTGGTAGAAGTGGTCTTAGCTGGGGACCAATACACCTTGGTGGTAGTTATAGCAGATCAAAAACTACTTCCGATTTTGAGAGTAGTCGCCTGCATAATGGTATAAAAGTGGAAGGAATGCAACTCATTGGCTTCCGTTGTCACCTGCTGCCAAAATCACCAAACCCAGTAGAAGGAATCGCAGAGGAGAATTGGGCATAATATTCTGAACATAGACAGGAGTCGAATTTTAAGACTCGACTCCTGACTTTCCTAAAAAAAAAATTATTATGGCAAATTTAGATAGAGCCTACTTAGCTGTTATTCAAAGATTTCGAAATTATTATACACCTCATCAAGATTTGGAAATTGCTCTTCGTCCGATTGGTTCTATGGATACACCAATTATAGAAGCTATCAGTACGAAAAATTGGTCAAATCAAAATGATAAATATGAGAATGAATTTTTAGTAGCTGCGCGTGCCAATGAAGTTATTAAAACACCCTTTACGTATACTAATACGGAAGAAGATTTCAGTACCGTATATGAAAGTGTTTTGGAGCTTTCTGAAACCACAGCAGAGTTGGCAAATAGATATAATGATGCCAAAACAGTGCTAGACACGTCTAAGGTTTTTGCAAATGGGCTAGGTACTTACGTTAAAACAAGTTTGGATACTCCGACTTGGCAAGAAGAAGTGCTGGAAGCCTCTGAATTTGATGGTCTAATTCGTAAAGCAGAACAAGATACAGCATTTATGACTGCCTTTAATGCTTCTTTTGGCACATCCAATGATGCAATTGAAGTGACAAAAGTCGTATTCAAAAAAGCAGAAGTCAATATTCAAAGGCCGTGGCTAGATCATCAATACATCAAC
>CALGLY010000735.1 GCA_937959095.1 uncultured Saprospiraceae bacterium | reverse complement strand
ATAACTGGTTATGAAGCCCGATTTTGTAACGAAGAAAACTGGAAAAAGAAGCAGTCATAAATGCAAATAAATTTCTGTTACAGTGTATTTAGATTTTTAGTATGCTAATTTTCTTATGATTTTGAACGCAGAGACGCGAAGACGCAGATCTACCTGACGGCAGACAGGGAATATTTCATAAAAAAACTCTGCGCCTCCGCGCCTCTGCGTTCAAAAAACCATAATTCACAGATTATTAAAAATTAGAAAAGTTAAAAAAAATAAAAAACTACAAAGCCAAATTAATGAAAAACGTACAGAACTATATCTCCGAGAATAAGGAGCGTTTTTTGGAAGAATTGCTCGAACTCTTGCGAATTCCTTCTGTGAGCGCCGATTCTGCTTATAAAAACGATGTTCGCAAAACAGCGGAATACGTAGCCCTTAAGCTTAAGAAAGCGGGTGCAGAAAACGTAGAGGTTGTCCCTACCAAAGGACATCCGATTGTATACGCAGATAAAATATTCAATCCTGATTTACCGACTGTCTTGGTCTACGGGCATTATGATGTGCAGCCACCCGACCCTATTGATTTGTGGGATTCTCCACCATTCGAGCCAGTTATCAAGGAAACGCCTAACCATCCAGGGGGTGCGATTTTTGCACGTGGCGCATGTGATGACAAGGGGCAGATGTATATGCATGTGAAAGCCTTCGAGGCAATGCTTGCAGCAGGAGAATTGCCGTGCAATGTCAAGTTTATGATTGAAGGAGAAGAGGAAGTAGGTTCGGATAATCTAGGCGATTTCTGCGAGGATAATAAGGAGCGATTAGCAGCAGATGTGGTACTCATTTCGGATACCTCTATCATTGCGAATGATGTGCCTTCTATCACAGTAGGTTTGCGTGGCTTGAGCTATTTAGAAGTAGAAGTAGTAGGGCCAAATCGCGACTTACACTCAGGAGTATATGGTGGCGCAGTAGGCAATCCAATCAATATCTTATCTAAGATGATTGCTTCTTTGACAGATGACAATAATCATATCACGATACCAGGTTTCTATGATAATGTAGCTATTGTGAATGCTGCCGAGCGGAAAGAAATGAATGCTGCACCATTCAATGAAGAAGACTATAAAAACGACCTCAAGATCGACGCTGTACATGGCGAAACAGGCTATACGACGCTAGAGCGTGCCTCTATTCGTCCGACTTTGGATGTGAATGGAATGTGGGGTGGTTATATAGGTGAAGGTGCAAAAACGGTATTGCCATCGAAAGCCTTTGCAAAGATAAGCATGCGCCTTGTACCGAATCAATCTTCGGATGAAATCACGGAGCTATTCACGAAGCACTTCGAATCTATTGCACCAGATAGTGTGAAGGTAACAGTGAAGCCGCATCATGGTGGAGAAGCTGCCGTTACGCCTACGAATACGCCTGAATATATGGCGGCTTATAAGGCGATGGAAGATACGTTTGGAAAAGCACCAATTCCGGAACGTGGTGGTGGAAGTATTCCTATCGTAGCACTATTCGAGAAAGTGCTGGGAATAAAGACGGTATTGATGGGCTTTGGCTTAAATTCGGATGATATTCATTCGCCAAATGAGCATTATGGCTTATTCAACTACTACAAAGGCATCGAAACGATTCCTTACTTCTATAAGCATTATGCGGATTTGAAGAAATAATTTGTAGGTAGAGGGTATAAAGAAAATCCTTATACCCTCTACGATTTGCAAAGCAAATTAGATACTCAAAACCTTACGAATAGCTGCCTCATTTTCGAGCTTATTCGGCAGTTTTTCTAGAGAGAAGGTGTGTTTTGTTTCCTTCGCATCTAAGGATTTGAACTGGTCTGGTCGGAAAACAGCAATTTCATTAGTAGCTGTCACCAACCAGAGGAAATTATCAGATTGCTGATTAAATTTCAATCGGGTATTTTCTGTCACTAGGAAACGATAAATCGTATTTCGGCTCTTATCTACTAAGTAGCCAGTGGTGTTCTCATAGACTTTTCCTGTAGCAGCATCCACAAATTTCACTTCCATTTCATATTCCATTGGTGGTATCGGGCGATCACAGTTCCAAATTCCTAAGCTCGTTGCTCTGAATTTATTGACCACTTTGCGCTTCATTGGGCGCACATTAGTGTTCTTTTGTTTTAATTGTGCTTCAAAGTCTGCTACTGCTTGTTCTTTTTTCGCCTTTGCATCAGCTAATATTTGGGTACGGCGCGTTGCCAATTGCGTTTCGCGTTCGGCAAGTTGTGTTTCATAGGCAGCTTGAGCAGCTTCATATTTTGCGAATGCCGCCTGATAATCCACTTGTTTCACCGCAGGTTCCACTATCAATTCGAGCTGTCTATCTTCTCGGATAAGAGTCAATTGATACTGTTCGTTTGGCAATGTTTTCAAGTCAATATTATCCCATTCTATTCGTCCTGCATTCGCTGGAATACGTTGGCTATTTTCGGCTACTTGCCAAATTGCACCTTCATATTTTACTTGCAATGCCTTTGCCTTCTCCGACATACCGAAATCATCTAGAAAATCTAAATCGAAGGTTTGCAATTGCTTATTTCTAGTTCGTGGTTTTTCTGGTTGTACTGGTAGAGCTATGCTATTTTCTAAATTTGCGATAGCCGTATTTTCTGTGTTTTCAATACGTGCCAAAGTAGCTCTGAACGCATCTTGTGCCGCTTTTCTTGGATCATTTTCCGCTACATCTTCCCAAGCATCAAGTAACTGAATATTATCAATTTCCTGATATTTCCACTCCTTTGCTATTGTATCCAGTTTGTAGATATTATAGTTTGGTGGTATATTAATGTCTGGAACATCAATCACCGAAGCCAATTCTATATCAATCGTCTTGTCTTTCGCCATGCGAACACGTCGTCCGTCTTTTTCGGCATAAATCTCTATCATTCCTGCCGATTCCAAATTGTACGTCAGTCCTGCCGAGTCATAGGTCATTGGGATACCCGACAAGAAAAAATCTATATAGTCGTGCATTTCGCGGTAATACAGGTTCACATCGCCTGCTATAGCATTACCATTGGCATCTTCAAACGCTTCCGCAGGAATATTAATACGCGTAGCATTAGCATATTCATAGCTTCCTCCTTCGTTGGTATTCACCGTATAAGAAGCGAAACTTGGCTTCATTTCCGTGAGCGGCGGATTGATATATTCCTGTGCTTCGAAATAAGCAGTTTGTTGCTTATCGTAGGATTTACTAGCGGACGAAAACAGCGTACTAAATCCAATAATTCCAACCAAAGCAGCAGCTACAGCACTAGTAGCTACCCACATTCTGCGCGTAATGGCAGTGCGTTTGGGCAGCTCGCTGGCTTGGTATGCCTTCAATAGCGCATCAAAATCCTGATGTTTTGCGATTTGGGCATCGCTCAACGGTTCTGGATTTCGTTTTATATTGTAATTCTGCTTCATATATTTTTTAGATGTGAGATTCTAAAATCTGTTTGCCAGCAGGCAAACGGGAGATGTGAGATTTTTTCTATTGCGTTTTATAAGTTTCAAAAAACATCTCCAATCTTTGGAATTAGAATTAAATAACTGTTCATTTTTGACAATCTATTTTTGCTGTCAACTTCGTTGAAAAGCCTCGCTGATGCCCTGCATCATCTACCTTTTTCGTCTCGTTACCAACCAAAATAGCCATCCCAAAATTTAAACAGTTATTTAATTCTAAATCCTTAGAATCTACTTGTCTATCTTCTTCTTCAAAGATTTTAAAATTCGATAGGTACGTACTTTCGTATTACTTTCGGTCATGTCCATAATATTCGCAATTTCCTTAAAAGGACGTTGCTCGAAAAATCGTAATTCTATCAACTGCAAGTCGGTCTCGTTTAAGTCATCTAGTAGCGCAAGTAATTGTTCGCGCTGTCCTTCGGTATTATGTTCTTCCAGTTCCTCTATCATGTCACCCAAGTTGGCATCTTCGACACTCACCACGCGCGATTTCTTCGCGTTGCGGAAGTGTTGTGCGATTTCATTACTCGCAATGCGATAGAGCCAAGCCGAAAATGGAACGCCTTTATATTGATATTTGTCGAGCTTCTGTAAAGCCTTCAAGAAGACTTGTGAACAAATATCCGCGCTCAATTCTTCATTTTGAGTTCGCTTATAGATAAATCTAAAAATAGGTGTATAATACCGATTGTACAGGGGTCGGAAATCCGCTGGATTGCGTTGTGCTGCTTGTATTTCTTGCCATTCTGCTTGCATCTTATCTTGTGGTACTGTTTGGCCCACACGGGCTGCTTTTTTTACAAGATTACGATTTATTTGCAAATTGAATGCCATCTAAGAATTTAAATTTTTACTATTTGAGTTCTAAGTCACGGTCAAAAAACAGGTTCTCGTTTTTCTTATCTATTAAATCATCCAGCTATCCGACCTCTTTTACTCTCATAATGCAGAAAAGAAAAAAAGATACAGCTCTGAGAAAAAAACTACCAAAAAATGAATCAACTTCGTATAGATTATTTGGTTCTTCGACAATTTTTGCAAAACATGTACTGGTGGACGGTCGACTAAGGTTCGCCTCTCCACTCATTACTAGCTAAATGGACAGGCGAACTTGGAGTCGCCCGTCCATAACGCAAAAATTGTCAAA
>CALGLY010000734.1 GCA_937959095.1 uncultured Saprospiraceae bacterium | reverse complement strand
TACCGTCAAGCCCGTAGGGCGACCGTTTTCTAGTCTATTATGATGCGTTTCGTTAAAACACCTTTTTCACTTACGAAGCGTAGCATATAAATACCTTTTGGAAGCGCAGCTAAGTCTAACGTATGTGTTTGACTCGGTGCCAGTACTTGCTGGTGCAATACTTTTGCATCGAGTGTAATTACTTCGGTGAATACGCGCTCTTGAATTTTTTTTAAGTCAATATGAATAGTACCAGAACTTGGATTTGGAAAGACGCGCAAGGTAGTGGTTTCCCATTCTTTGATACTCGTCTCCATTTCTGTCATGAAGGAAAATATTGCTGATTGTGCCATGCCGCAACTATTGGTAGCGGTTACACGCCAATAGTACATGGTTTCGCTTTCCAAGTCTGCTTGTAGTAGGTAAAGCGAAGCATCTGTATTGCTACTTTCTACAATATCTGTAAATGCCGTATCGCGTGCTATTTCTAGCAAATAAGTTGAATTTTCTTGAATTTGCCACATGAACATAGGATTCACTTCTATTTCTATGCCCAAGTCAGCTGGTTCTATGAGATTCGGTACATCAGGCAGAGGCATTTTGTGGAGTATCAGTGTGGCATAATTTTCGATAGTGCCATCGCTTAGCTTAAAAGTAAAGGTATAATCACCCGCCGCAATATCACTCAGTCCGCTAATACTAATACTAGTTCTATCTTCGGCTAAGATATATTCATAATCGGGCACGATGCCTTGCGGAAGCCCTTCTACAGTTAGTGTCAAACTATCGCCAAAGCCTTCGCCATTGAATAAATCTAATTGAATTTCATCTTCGTCACACAGATCAATTTCATTCTGACTGAGACGTACTCCGATCTCTGTATCTGCATTGGCTAGGCAAATTTGTAAACCCCACTCATAGAGTACGCCACCATCTGCATTTTCATTATCTCGAATACGAAGTCGCCAAGTACCTCGTGCATTTTCTCCTACAAAAGCGGATAAGGACTCCATTGGGCGATAGCTATTGCCATCATCAGGTGGACAGGGAAGACTAGCTAGTTCCGAATCATCATTGAAGCTAAAACTGAAATCATCTTCATCGGAGCAAATTCTACTAAGCAAAGTCACTTCTGTGCCAGCAGGACTGATTAAGAAAAACTCTAAATCATTTATCCAGCTATGCGCTCCATCTATACCTACAACATTCACATCTGAAATTCTACCATCTGTAGTGAGTTCAATGTCAGAATAATAATCATTAGGGTCTTCAGGAGAAATCGCTAAGGGCAAATTTCGGGCTTGTTCTATGTTGCAAGCTCCCGTTTGGAAGGAGAAAACTTCTGACCAATCCGTTTCGCCACAAGGCGTGAAGCTACGCACGCGCCAATAGTATTGCCTATTCGATTCTAGCATAGAGCCAAAAAAGGAATTGGTGAGTTGCTCCATACTTTCTACTACAATTTCCGTGAAGGCTTCATCCGTTGCCAACTGAAAATCATAAAGTGTTCCTTCTATATCTGCGTCCCAAATGAAAGTCGGCATGCTTGCTACCGCAGGTTCATTATTAATAGGAGACTGTAATTGTACTTGTTGATTTGCACCACCATTTTTGAAGACCCGTAATTTCAATAGTGTGCTATAGCGTTGTATGGTATCTTCACTTATCACTTCAAAAATCGTGCTTTGCCCTGCTAGTTCTACTAAATTGGAAATGTTCAATAACACACTATCGCCTGCAAGTACAGGATTTTTACTAAATGTTGCATCCACCGATTCAGGTAAGCCTTCCACAGAAAGCATCAATTCGCCTTCCAAGCCTTGTCCTACTAATAATCCAATTTGGGTTTCTTCCTCTTCGCAAGCATCCGTAATATAGGTTGCTGGAGAAAGGGAGATAGAGCAACCTGTATTCCACTTTCCTTCGAGGCGTTCTATACCTAAGTTATCAGGATCGAGCCAATCTTTTAAGCGCGTATCCATAGTGCCGCCACCTTCCCAAGATTTATGCAGCCAGCCATAGGAGTCATAGTCGTCATTAGTACAAGAAGCCAAACCACCATGTAATTGTCCGATAAAAAAACCATCCTGGTCGAAAAGCGGTGCGCCTGATGAGCCACCCTCGGTGCTTCCTATATCCCAATCGCTTACAATGAGGTGATTGCCATTCTCTATTTCTTCATCGTCCGTAGTCCAAGTTCCTACGAAAGTAGGATCATAATCAATCGTAATTCGTTTTTCTTCGGTATCAGGGTGATGCACACAAATTGAACTAGTAGGCATTTCGCTACTTCTGTTCCAACCTGCAAAGAACGCATTTGCTTTATCTATCACAGGATCATCTAGACGAATGAGCGTCATATCGGTATCTTCATACTCGGCTAAAAAACTTGCACCTGTATTGAAGTCATCGAGTGGACCATCGCCGCGTTGTCCATTTTCAGGCGTACTGATGTCGCGGCAAGTACTATTTTCAAAATTCCAATAGACCACCATCGAAGCGACATTGTTGGTACTCACGCCACAGTGTTGCGCCGTCATAAAATAAGGCGTGCAATCCTGTCGTGCATTATTCACTAAAAAACCTGTACAAATACGTACTCCATTGAAAGAATACATCGCTACAGACTGAATAATATCACGGTGTTTCTCTACTTCTTCAAAACCATCTGCAAGCCCACAAGATACATCAATATGACAGTTTTGAAGAAGCAAATGCCCTGCATAGTCGTGGTTAATATCGTCCAATTCTAAATCCATCATAGATTTTTCGCGGGCATCTATTTTTACTTCTATCACGATTTCATCGCCTTCTATCATTGGTGTCCACAGTTGTCCATGTTCCTCATTGTCTGCTGCGGTGAATGGACCTTTCACATCACTTTGGTCAGGATTGTAAATATACAATTCCCCACTTTTTGGCATGAAGTAGCTAGTGAAACCAAGATTTAAGGAATATGCGTGTTTCGAATAAATCCGTAATCGCCAAAGGGCTTTTCCATTAGGCAAAGCTTCCCAAGTACCATGTGTGCTAGGCGTGATATGAACAGGGAGTTTAGTGGCAAATTCGGGGACTTCCTTTCGCTTTCGGCGTTCTTTTTCTTTTGCTTGCAATACCGTATTATCTACAGCAGGCATCACAATACGTGCTACATTTTGCAAGTCTGAATTGGTGTGTTGCGCAATACTAAATGTGCTGCTTAAAAAAAATAGTAAAAGGAGATAGTGTGTATTTCTTATCATTTTGGCTTGGATTTTTTCTATCGTTGTAAATTTTGAATACTCAGGTTTTAATATTGAACGAATAGGCGCAAAGGCGCAGCGTTTTTTTATTTTCTAAATATCCAAACGCCCTAAATTCTATTGTCCCACAAAAAATATAGCATTGCTGAATAGGAATTTTCCTTCTTCCCAGAATGCTCGATATAATGGATTGTCAATCATATACGTAATGTTGCCGCGTCCTTTATTCTCTACGGCAAAAACAATGGTTTGCTTGAGTCGCTCTTTTGTTTTCTCACCTGCGAAGCCAATACTCATTAAGTCTTCTTCTAAATAGCCAACATTGGCTAGGTTGCTTTGATATGGATAGGCTAAGATGTTTGTCTTCAAGGAGAAATAGCTGTCGGAAAGCCCGAAGGCAAGAGGGTGCGTTTTGTCCATTTTTAATTTGAAAATAGCACCCGCCATACTGCTGCTTATTGCTTCGCGCTCGCTTGTGCCATGTACACGAAGGCGCGCTTTCATAGTCTCATCCGTACCATTTCCTCCTCTATCTTTGTCACTCTTTAAGCTGAATTCCTTTTGATCGGCGAAGGCACGGACAGCGTAACCCATTGCAATCAGATGTCCTCCATCGGTTATCCAATCACTAATTAATGTACGTTCTACTTCGCTGAAACGATAACGTCCTTCTGGTAGAATAAGTACATCATAGTTGCTTAAATCGGTGCGGGTGATTTCATTTCCTCGTATAATGGTAAGGGGATAGTCAAGCTCTTGCTCAAAATAATACCATACTTGTCCGAACTCATTAGGGAAAGTTGGGCGATCACCAATGAGTGCAATCTTAGGTGCGTGAATGAGCGAATAGTTGCTAGAACCTAAATCGGAGCCAGCGTCCATAAAGCCTGTTCTTAATGGAACGATTTCTTGCCCCAATTCGTCCACTAGTGATTGAATTTTTTTGCCAAAATTTTCAATATCTGGATTATCGCCGCGTGTCACGATCACTGTTCCAGCATTAAATTCATGTTTTCCGCTCTTAAAAGCTTGATTCGCAAAGCGGGGTTTAATCCCTTCTTTCAGTAGCGCAGCTAAGAGCGTAGCATCCTGCAAAGATTCCCAACGAAAGGCAAAAGCATAAGGATTGGCTACTGTTAATTGTGTAGTTTCAGGTAGTTCAAAATCAGCATTCGGATTGATACGCGTTTTGCTTGCATAGGCTTCTAGACCATAAGCATAAGGCATTGCCCAAGCCGTAATATCATAGGTCAAAGAATCTTCCAGTACGGCATTTGGGTCGAAAAGGACTTGGGTGAGGACACTCTTCGGCTGATGTGCGCTGATGACTAAATCACCTGCTTCAATATCTATTTTTGTTTTTTCACCTGTTGCATAATCATAAGCATTCGAAACGGCTAAACCTTCTTTCAGCGAACCATACTGAATTTGATGTCGATCGAGTAGGATAGTGAGGCGTTGCAATTTATCTTTCGCATTGCTGCCTTTTATGATATAAGTAAGGTATTCGCCTTGCGGCTTATTTTTTGCATCATTGAAATAAATTCGGAAATGCTCATTCAATTTATCTGCATTTTTAGCAGCTATTTCTATCGTAGAAAGGGCCGTAGTTTTGTGATGTGCTATCCGATCATGAAGACTTAGAATATGTTCATTTTCCATCATCGCTGCTCGCCCTGCTCGTCCTGAACCACCTTGCTCATAGGTCATGCCAATGCTACCATTGAAGATTGGATAGGTATCGCCATAGCTGGGATAGAACAAATCAAAGACCTCTTTGGTGAAGTACAACCAGCCATTTTCATCGAAGTA
>CALGLY010000733.1 GCA_937959095.1 uncultured Saprospiraceae bacterium | reverse complement strand
GAAATTTACGAGCATACCGCAAGTATAGGCGATGGGTTGCGCCACTACATTTTGGAAGCTAAACTGCTGAATAAGTAGAAAAAAAACGCCAAAGTCCACACCTGTAGCTACCAAAGAAGTAGTAGCATACTTCATTTTCATAAAGAGGAGTTCGACTAGTTTTGAGTAGTTTATTTTCATGAAAGGAAATTCAAGTTCAAGCAGATAACGTATTAGTTGGTCTGCTTGAACTTGTCTTGATGCATTAGGCCGCTACCAATTCTTTTTGTTCCATTAGCTGCTTTTGTTCTACGATCTGTGCCTTGCGTTGTGGCTTCATTTTAGCTAAGAAAAACTCTACTTGATTGATGAAATAATGAAGCGCACTGCGCCCACTCATATCCACCATGAAATCGAAGGTGTTTTTATTCTTAGAAAATGGACCAACCTTTAGGCGAGCATCCGTTAGGGTAGCGATATATTCAAATAATGGTGTTGATTTTGGGTGGAGGACAAAGAGTATATCAAAGGTTTGTGTCATGAAGTTCTCGACAGTGTTGCTGGATGGGATATGAAAAAGATTGACATCAGTTTTAGAGAAGTAAGGAAAGGGCAATGCAATCTCTTTGGATTTATCATTTACATAAGCAAGCAAGCGTACTTGTTTGCCTTGCTTTCGAAGTTGCTCCACATATTTTGTAGTTGCTTCGATATGTTCTATACTAGTAGCGTCAAAAAGAACGCCAACCCATTGTGCATTTTTTAAACTAAGCGGATTCCTTTTGATTGGTTTTGGGCGTTTTTTCAAAAAACGTTTATTAAAAAAAATTTGTATTTCACTTAACATTTCAAATCGATTTGTGTAGTTTTCTCAAAAAAAATCTCATTCTCAATGACTTTAAATAAGTCTCTCCTCTTTTCAGTCTTGTTTAGCTAAAGTTAGTTCTACGTCGAAGTGTCCCATTTTGCGATATTTATCAATACGAGCATCAATTAGCTCGTCTGTAGAAAGTTCTCGCAATTCGATTAGCACTTTTTTGATGTGTCTGCGTAAGGCTCTCGCCATCACTTCAGGCGCAGTATGTGCGCCACCAAGGGGTTCTTTTATAATGCCATCTATGATACCAAAGCCGTGCATGTCATCGGCGGTCAGTTTCAGTGCTTCGGCAGCTTGTTCCTTATAGTCCCAACTGCGCCACAAAATGGAAGAGCAAGATTCTGGCGAAATAACAGAATACCATGTGTTTTCCATCATATACACCTTATCACCTAGCCCGATACCAATAGCACCGCCTGAAGCTCCTTCACCAATTACTATGCAGATAATTGGCACTGTGAGTTGTGCCATCTCAAATAGATTGCGTGCTATCGCTTCGGCCTGTCCACGTTCTTCGGCCTCAATACCAGGATATGCACCTGGCGTGTCTATCAATGTAATAACTGGAAAATTGTGTCGTTCAGCAAGTTTCATAAGGCGGAGTGCCTTACGATAGCCTTCTGGATTAGCCATACCGAAATTGCGATATTGTCGCATTTTAGTATTTACGCCCTTTTGGTGTCCCATGATAACCACGGTATCCCCATCCAAGCTTCCTATTCCTCCGACTATTGCTTTATCATCCGCAAAATAGCGATCTCCGTGCAATTCTACAAATTTGCTACACATTTGCCGTATATAATACAGCGAATATGGACGCTCCGGATGTCTTGATAGTTGGACTTTTTGCCAACCATTGAGATTGCTATATATTTGTTTCCGCTCCTGCTTGATTTTCGCCTCCAAATCACGTATGTTCGTTGATACGTCGATAATTCCTTCTTCCCCTACTTGCTTTATTTTCTCAAGTTGCTCGTACAAGCTTTCTAGCGGCTTCTCAAATTCTAAGAAGACCATACTTTATTTCAAATAAATTTGCTAATTGCCTTTTTGATTATTTTTTACTAAAAATAGTCCTTTAGCAATAGCTTTTCAAGTTCTAGATGTCATTCACTCACTCAATTACGCAGTCTATCCTTTCAAATGATACATCTAATAAAAGTAGTTACAACATTTCTTTCTCTCTTCTTCTGCGTAATACAAGGCTAAACTAAGGGGAATTTTGGATACTTAGAATTTTTTTTACTTTTTTTCGCCTAAGTGCTTTGAAAAACAAAATTTTGGTATAAATTTGCAGTCCCTTCGAGAGAGAGGGGATATAACACACAAAAATAAAAACCTAAAAATAAGGTTGGTCTGGTAGTTCAGCTGGTTAGAATACCTGCCTGTCACGCAGGGGGTCGCGGGTTCGAGTCCCGTCCAGACCGCATAAAGCTCAATGGTTTTCCATTGGGCTTTTTTTATTGCCTAAAACATCCGCCCTGGATATAACACCAACTGAATAAAATTAAATTCAATATTATCGAAGGCTATTTTTTTACCATTTTCTAAATTCAAATTTAAATTCGGGTAGTAGCGCAAATTGGTGCGAAGCAAAAACCACTGAATACGATTTGGGCGAATATCCCAGCCGAAAACTACGCCTACCGTCGGTTTATTTTCTGTTTCGTCGAGCATTCTTGTACCATCAATGCTTTCTCGGAAGCTAAGCTGCTCATAGCTCAAGGATGGCCCAATAAATGGCACAAAGCCATGAAAATCTCCAAAGTTTTTCGTCCATTCCAAAGCGAAAGAAGTACGACCTACCGATTGTCCAACCTTGAAAGCACTTTGCCCTCCTCGGAACTTTCGCCAGTTGACTGCAATATTCATATCTGCTTTGTGGAAGTGATAGCCAAGCGTTACATCCGCGAAAATATTGGAGGCAAAGGAATTGAAAAATGGGCGTTCCTCTATGTTGTAACTTGCCTTTCGCACACCCGACGAGGTGGAAGGCGCAACTCCAATAAAGAAATTATTGAGTTTTCCTGCGGCAGCTAGGCGTTCTGTGGTGGTTTTCGTTTTGCCACTTTCCCAGTTCTTTTCCGACCCAATCGTCGTATCGAACATATAGCGATAGGCAAAGGAAAGATAAATAGGCGGCGTACTGATATTGCGTTGCTGTGTGGAGGTGATATAGTAGTCTTTCTTGTTGGTGTAATCATACATCAAAGTAGCTTCAAAGAGGTGGTTCTTGAAATCGTAGGTGAAGCCTGTGAAAAGTGGCGCGACTGCGGAAGACTTGCTTGCACCACGTCCCAAATCGTCTCTAGTGCGGCTATTTTGTCGGAAGAAAAGCGGCACGATACCCGTACCTACAAACGGACGGATTTTATTATGCTCAATGCGCCAAGGATAGTATTTGAAGACCGTTTCAATACTACTACCATAGGAGATGTTTTGTTCTTCTGTCTGGAAAAATTGAGAACGAATCGGGACAGCAACATAAAAATCGGCATGTCCCCAAAAGTGCGTTCCACCTATTATAATACGTTGCTTATTCAGGTTTTGGAGTCCTATGGTTTCTATTTGCCCTGCTTGATTTAAGAAACTCGTTTCCCCACCAAAACTCGTCTGATTATCGACACCAATACTTATTTGTGCAAAGCGGTGGCGCGTTTGTTGCTTGGTGTAAATCTGTGCAACTAGGGTGGTAGTTATGCTCAAAAGGAAAACAATCGAAAAAGCTGTTCTTAGTTTCATCTTATGCTGTATTTATTAAAGGAGAAAAGAGCAGTATTAAATGTCTAATTTATTTTTGGACGTTGCCTTAAACCCTAAATATCTCTGTTCTCTGTTCTAAATCAATCGCAAGATGAAGTCAAAAAGATAGGTAAACAAGCGCTTTGTGTCGAGCGGCATATTTTGAGCTAAACGGGAAGCTATTTGGGGTGTTTTGCAGCTTTAGGGACGAGTAGTAAAGCGTTTTTTCAGGATTTCGTTGTTTTTTCTAGATACAGGGACGATGCTTTCTATCTCCGAAAAATGGATTTTTAAA
>CALGLY010000732.1 GCA_937959095.1 uncultured Saprospiraceae bacterium | reverse complement strand
TTATATGGAAAGCATAAAGCCTCTATGACGTTATTTCAGTATATCAAAAAATTCTCTTCTGTCAACTATGAGCATAAGCGACTAGATAAGGTATACATCCAAAAGAAGGTGCTGAAAGTAGAAAATGAACGCAGAGTATCTAATGAGGCAAGCCAATTATATGAGTGGTTAAATGAGTTTTTAGTGTGGAATAAACTGAAACAAGAGGATTATAAAATTCGTTATCAGCAACTTTTATTAGAAGAATATCGGGAACGAGGATTAGAGAAATTGGCAGATAAAACATTATCAAATATCCAAGAAGCATTAAACGAAACTATAAAGCAACCAAGCGACTATTTATATGAAATAGATATGTACCATCAGGCGTATTTTCTTCGCTTGAATGATTTGAAAATCCTTGATAGTGCAAATTACGAAAAGGGACTAAATAGGCTTCAAGAAGTATTAAAGATTTATCAACTTAAGTATACTTGCGAAGCTATTAGTAGGCATTTTATACTTAAAGAACCCGTTCGAGTAATCTCGATAACAAATGTCTCCTTGCATTCAGTACTAGGTAAAATGTATGAGTTGCTTTATGAAGCATATTCAAGTATGGAGGAAGAAAAGTTTAATAAGGCAGATGAGTTTTTTCAAGCAAATTATCAAAAAATTCCTGCTTCAGAACAAAGTTTCATTTTAGGTATATTAACTAATATTGTCGCGAATTGGTTGAAACAGGGGAAATTAGAATTTAGACTTACTCTACATAATCTATATGAGTTTGGACTTGATACGAAAATATTGATACAAGATAATTTTATCACAGATACAACATTTTTCAATATTGCTAATACAGCTATTGCCTTAAAGAAAATAGATTATGTTGAAAACTTTACAACAACTTACGCCAGTTATTTAAAAGAAGAATCTAGAGAAATGGTTGTAGCTCTTGTTAAAGGATATATTGCATTTGCAAAAGAAGATTATCAAAAGGCTATAATACCAAATCATAGTTTATTTAAATATCCTTTATATGAGCTACAAGCAAGAATTTTATCCCTTTGTGCTAGTGTGGAATTATTAGAAGATTATGATACTATTGAAAAAAAGAGATTAGCATTTAAGCAGAAATTAAATCGAGAAAAAGACTTGAATCCAACCTATAGAGCAGCTTATAGAAATTTTATGGAAATCTTATCAAAGTTGTTAGATGAAACAGAACGTAAAGAAGTGATAATGGAGATGCTAAGTTCTAAAAAATTAATCTACATGAAATCTTGGTTACTCAAGAAACTACAAATGTATAAAGCAAATAAATATAGAATGAAATCTTAGACAACACGCAAGCATAAAATGTCTAGTTTATTTTTCGACCGTTAAGTAAGTAAGTACTTGGACATAATTAAGTTCCTTTTTTGACGGAGCATATTTTTTATCCAGACGAGGCGAAAAACGTAGCTCTAGTCTTAGTTAAAGCGAGGATTTTCAACGAAGTATAGAGAAAAAAGATGCCGTCAAAAAAGGAACTTAAATCTGTCCAAGTACTTACTTAGTAGTTTTTATCCGTTCCCTAGAAAGATAGCTTACGTGACTGTAAGCTATCTTTTCTGAGAGGTTTAATTAAATGGTTTTCTACTAAGGTAATACTAGATCTTGTAGTCCTACACCATTTTCTAGCAACTGTTGAGCTACTTCTAAAGCCAAAATTAAAATATCCATCTTTAATTAATTTAAGAAGGTTGAAAAAACCTGGGTGGGGAGGACATATCCTTCTCAAAAGGGCATAGGATTGGCTAATCATGCTAGTTGCAATACAAGCATGATGGACGCATTAAAAGATTGAAAATCAGGCTGTAATAGCGTTGTTGTAGCCGTGTTTTATAATGCCGTTTTTGAATTGGTATGTATTACCTTCCCAGTGATTACAACACAAAGATGGAGGGAAAAACAAGGTGAATTTTGACTTATAATTATTCCTTTTCTTTAAGAAAATTTCTGAAAAATTTCTAAAAAAAAGAGGGCAAACTATATGATAGCTTGCCCTCTTTAGGAAATGTATTTTGAGTTTTACTATAAACTCGAAAATGCTTCCAAGTGCTTATACTTCTCTAGCCATTCTTGGAGTGGAACAGCCGTTTCAGATAAGGCTTTATAAGATGTCCAATAACGTTTGAACAAACTTGAATTTTGTGATTTTGTGAATTGGATAGTAGGACAACTAGCACGACGCACTCCGTAAATATAGTGCGAAACCACCATTGTGCCTTGTCGCGTGCCACCATCTACAATTAGGAAATGATTGTAGGGAATATGTTTATAGATAAAGACTTCAAACTTTCCTGGATATTTACTTTGCTCATATTCATCCATCACTTCTTTCAGGCGAAGTATAGAATCTTGAATGATTTCTTTCGATTTTTTTTCCTCTCTCTGTACACTCGCTCTATCATCAAAGTAGATACGTGCTTCATTGGAAGTAGGGTCGAGGAGGTAGGCTTTTACGGTTACGCCTTTTTGAAGGAGGGCATTAATAGGTATTTTAAATTCCTCTTCATTGCGCGAGGTGAAGTATTCAGAAAAGCTTTTCAAACGCAGTCCAAATTCCACTACTTCCTTAGTTGCGGTTTGCATCAAATTGACTTTATCTTGGATAGGAAGCCGTCCTGCTGCATTGTATACCAAGTCGCCTTTGCCTTTGGTTTCGTCTTCGTTGAGTTCTGGAATATAGTCAGGAGTCCAATTGAACGCAGGCTTTTTGAGATAAGTGGATTGCTTCTCATTGAAGCTCATATTTAGCTCCGAAAGCAGAATTTTATCCAGACCTAGTTCGTAAGGCTCTAACGTATCTACCCGCTTAGGAGCATTAGAATCATCTTCGCTCAATATTTTATTGAATGTGCTGGCATTGACATCATAATTGAGATATTCCAGCTTGCGAAGTACTTTCGCTTGGCTATATTCTAAATATTTTTCTAAACAAAAAAAGCCAGCTTGTATCTTTATGAGTAGAAAGTGTTGAGATTTCATTGAATCCGTATGAGTACAAGAATTAATTAATTTTCACAGCATCTAAGGTATCCAAAGTGCGATATATTTGCTTCTTGTGCCGATCAAAGTGCTGCTGAAAGAACTGTAGCATTCCACCAATCGTGACACGACCCGCGAAAGGATGTTTGTAAATTTCTTTGGTATAATATTCTTCAGGAAGGTCTGCTAGGTATTTCCTTAACTCCTCACGTTGGTTTTTCCATTTTTTGGCAATTTCCCAAAAGGTAGAAGTATCAGGTAGTTGCTCTGTGCCTACTGCGCTGGGGGCTTTTGCTTTGATTGGAGAACTCAACAAGGCAGTCAGAGCGACCTTTCGGAGACTCGTCAATACGGTTGCCTTTTTTAGCTCTGGATTGTGGCTTAGTTTGCGTTCCACATATTGTACCGAAAGTTGTTCTACTAGCACCAAATGGTGCATCACTTGAAAGACCGACCACTTTTTAGCCGTAGGATTCATATTCAGCTTCCGCTCCGAATAGCCTTCTAAATCTTTGAGTAATTCGATGAGATCTTTGTGCAATTTATCCAACTGCCGTTCCACAGTCCTTGTCATTTTCACTAAGTTAGTAGGTGTAATAGACTTTATTCACAAAGAATATTTTTAATTCGTAATATTTTTTGTGAATAAAGTCTAATAAGAAACAGTTTAAAAGTGTCAATTCGTTTGTGCCCTGTTTCTAACAAATAAGCATTAGTCAAATATAAGTCATAGAATTTAGAATTAACGCACAAAGCCCGAAGATTTTCAATAACCTTCGGGCTTTAGTAGACTTTCTAGTTGTGTTCGTCTACGAAAGTGCAGTCATAATATCCACGAGAATATCCTCCACATTTTCGATCCCTACGGATATGCGTATCAAACCGTCGGTAATGCCATTCGCTTCGCGCACTTCTTTCGCTACGCCCATATGCGACATCGAGGCAGGATGCAAAATCAGTGTATCCACATCGCCCAGAGTAGGTGCAAGGGTGCAAAATTGCAATTTATCCATAAAGGCTTTTCCTGCTTCCAAGCCGCCTTTCAATTCAAAACTAAGCATTCCTCCAAAGTCACGCATTTGTCGCTTCGCCAACGCATGATCGGGGTGTGCATCCAATCCAATATAATTTACTTTCTTTACCTTATCGTGTGTCGCCAAAGTACGTGCTATCTGCATGGCATTCAGGCTGTGCTGTCGCATCCGTAGCGCAAGGGTTTTTATGCCATTGTAGGTCAGCCAAGCATCCCAAGCATTGCAGTTGCCTCCTACTAGTTTCAGAGCTTTCCATATCTTTTCTTCCATCAGTTTATGGTCGCGTCCTACTACTGCGCCTGCTATAGAATTGCCGTGTCCGTTCAGGTACTTAGTCGTAGAATGTACCACAAAATCCGCGCCCAAAGCCAGTGGTTGCTGCAAATAGGGCGTGGCAAAGGTATTATCAATGACTACTATTTTCTTGTACTCATGGCTTATCGCCGAAAGCACCGCAATATCTACACAGGCTAGGGTAGGGTTGGCAGGCGTTTCGAGATACACCATCTTGATGGATGGATTATTATAGAGAATTTGTTCTACTTTATCCGCGTTTCGCAAGTCGGTATAGACGGGTTCTATGCCTAGTGGTTCTAGCACCTCATTCATCAGGCTCGTCGTGCCACCATAGATATTTCCTTGCGTTAGTATTTTATCTCCCGATTTCAATAAGCCCAAAAAGACCGCCGAAATAGCCGC
>CALGLY010000731.1 GCA_937959095.1 uncultured Saprospiraceae bacterium | reverse complement strand
CTATTTTTGAATGAGGCAAGGCTTGTCTGCTACAAGCAGGCGAAAAACACAGCCATAACTAGTTATAGCGCGTATTTTCAACGAAGCATCATTTAAAAAGAGTTCGTCATAAAACTTTAAGTTAATTGTGTCCGTCTACTTATATAGAATTTAAATCTATTTAATTTTATAGTGTACCTAGCCTTACATCAAGCCCCAAAGGGTACTTGCCCAATTGGGTTGAACTGGACCAAAGCCCAATTTGCCGCCCTCACAATGAAGAAATCTATCCTTTAGCCAAGAACTAGCTATTTTTATGACTCCATCTGGTTTTACCTTGCTATTCATTGTACTGTCTTTCGCTAAGGAACGATGAATTAATAAATTTACATTCTTGGGGAGGTTGTTTTGATTCCAGTTTTTGCTTTGAAAGCGTGATTTTATCTGGATAAATGAGGGGTTTCAAAGTGAAAACTGGGACTAAAAGAAGCCGTCAAGAATGTAAATTTATTTGTTCACCGTTCCTAAATATCCAAAGTCATGTTCTCCTTTTACTCATAGAAAGAGATAGGCTTGGTAAATTGATATTTGCTATGTGGCAAGTTGACGGACACAATTAATACTACATTTCTTAGCGTGTCTTTTTCGCTAATCCACTAATGTGATGAACTCCAATTTGGAAATAAAGTTACTTTTAACAGCCGAAGGTTTGCAAATCTTTGGTTGCTTTCTTTTCTTGAGCGAAACAGAAATCGAATGCTAGAAATCCTACCGATTGCCGCTTTGTTTTTTGCTATTGCCATCCTTTATTCCTCCGTAGGGCTAGGTGGTGGTAGTAGCTATATTGCCATTTTATTATTGATGGGAATAACTGTGCATGAAGTACGTTTTGTTGCCTTAGTTTGTAATATCATCGTGGTATCGGGTGCGGCAATCAATTACTTTCGGGCAGGCGTGCTAGATTTACGAAAAATGCTTCCTTTGGTGATTTTGAGTGTCCCAATGGCTTTTTTAGGCGGCTTGATTCATATAGATGCGACTGTTTTAAAAATCATTATTGGTAGTTCTCTACTTGCTATTGCTGTACTTATGTTATTTACCCTAAAAAAAGTACCCAAACAAGAACGCGATATTGATCTAGTTCCCTTGAGTGCCATCGGTGGGAGTATTGGATTTTTATCGGGTATGATAGGTATTGGGGGTGGTATTATTCTTGTTCCTATTCTGTATCTCATTCGTTGGGAAGAAGGTAAAGTCATCAGCGCAGCCGCTACCTTTTTTATTCTTATCAATTCTATTGCAGGACTTATTGGACAATCCTTTACGCGGCCTAGCATCAATGTCAATATGATACTCCTACTCGGTGGAGTAGTGCTGGTAGGTGGGCAAATCGGAAATCGCCTCAACCTGCATTTTCTGAAACCGCAGCCTCTGAAATTGTTATCTGCATTGCTTATTGGTTTTGTGGGAGCACGTTTGTTATGGAGTGAATTGGGCTGACTTATTTAGAACGGATAGCTTGGCTTGAATAGGAATTCAAGCCAAACAAAATTAAAGCACCATCTTCAAAGCCGCAACAAAAGCTTCATTAGCCTCTTCCGTTCCTATCGTAACACGCACACAACCTGGCGCACCAAAGTTAGCAACAGGGCGTACCATGACCCCTTCTTCTAGCATTTTTGCTTCAAATTCTAGGGCATCCATCGCTGGTTTTATTAGAATGAAATTGGTTTGACTCTTCCAATAAGGAATACCTAATTTTTCTAATTCAGGATACAAAAAGGCTTTTCCTGCATTGATATTGGCAACCGTTTTTTCGATGAAAGCACTATCGTGTAGTGCCGCTTTTGCTGCTTCCAGACTCAAGGTATTAAGCATGAAAGGGCGACGCATCAAATTGACATAACGCGCGATTTCATGAGTCGAATAGGCATAACCAACCCGTAAACCTGCCAAACCATAGGCTTTAGAAAAGCTATTAATACCAATCACATTTTTGCCTGCCACCGCATAGGGTAGGGCAGTGCTATAATCTTCGGCAGTAGCAAATTGATAGTACACCTCATCATACACCAAAACCACGTGTTCAGGCAATTGAGCGACAAGTTCGTCTATCTGATATTTCGGAATATATGTTCCCGCAGGATTATTCGGGCTGCATATCCATATTATTCTTGTGTTGTCATTGATAGCTCCTAAAATACCCGCTATATCTAGCAAATAAGTAGCACCGACTAAAGGAATATCATGCACTTTCGCGCCTACTTTTTCAGGGAAGCGGAAATAGGGTTTGAAGCCCGGATTGGAAGCAATACACTCCAGTCCTTCTTCCAAAAAAGCATTCACTATGATTTCTATAATTCCCACGCCACTATTCGCGGTGACGAATTGATTGGGCTGCAATTGTCCTCCATAAAAGGCACTCAATGCAACTTGTAAGCTCTCGCCTGTGCGATCAGGATATTCATGGAGCAAGTGTAAATTATCTCGAACGGCTTGCATCGCAAGAGGCGATGAACCTAATAAATTTTCATTAGAGGATAGCTTGTAAATCGGCTTATCAGATTGGATTTCACTTCGCGATTTGCCTCCTTTATAAGGCGAGCTAGGACGATTCAGATAAGATTTAAATAAAGAAGGTTGCATTGCTAATTGTTGTGTTTGTAACTTTAGTAAACATTTGCAAAGGTACACGCTAGTTTTACTAAATTTTAGTTTAAAGGAGCTTCATTTTTATTTCTTTTTTTAGAACGCAGAGGCGCGGAGGCGAAGAGTTTTTTTTATAATATTCCTCTGCGTCTTTGCGCCTCTGCGCTCAAAAAATCCCTAAAACACAAAACGTCCTTCCAAGCCAATAGTCCTTGGTCGATTGGTCGCATAGCGCGAACGACCTGGGACATTACCAGCGAAGGACTGGATATTTCCAAAGTTCGCTTGCGTATTCGTTAGGTTATTTCCAAAAAGCGAAATATCTAAATTGCCTAATTGCACTCCAATACGCGCATTGGCTAGGGTATAAGCAGGATAAACATTATCACTATCTTCCTCTGGGAAATAAGTACCGTATCGCTCGCTCGCATATTGCACACTAGCGGTAGCATATAAGGTGCGTTGATTCCCCAACTCTTTGTAATAGTTAAGCATTGCGTTGGCGGTTGCTTTTGGCGAGAAAAGAATGCGGTCACCCTTTTCTGCTTCCAAGTAGTCGCCCCCTTCTGTAATCACAGGATCCATCAAGCCGATACCACCGCTCAATTCTAGTTCTTTCGTTGCTTTCAGGCGTACATCTAGCTCCACACCTGCGCTGCTTGCTGCACCTACATTGCTGGTATAGCCCCAGCCACAATCCAAGAAACGATACTGTTGCAGATTGCCCCACTGATTAAGAAATACAGCTGCATTCGTTATCAATTTTCCATCCGCAGTAGTATTTTTGAAACCCAATTCGTAGTTCCAAACATAGTCGCTATTGAAGAAGCGGGGGAAATTACCATCGCCTTCTTCTAGCTCTTCCAAGCAGAAGGAGGGTAGATTTTCATTGATATCACCGAGGCGAAAACCACGGACTACCGTAGCATAGACCAAGCGGTCTTTATTGATTTGGTAGCTTAGATTGAACTTAGGATTGAAGGAAGACTCTGTGTTCTTATCATTCA
>CALGLY010000730.1 GCA_937959095.1 uncultured Saprospiraceae bacterium | reverse complement strand
ACCTGCTACAGATGCTGGCAAACCCATCTTTGACATGATGTTCTGTACGAACATGCCTTTCAAGCTACCAAATAGTGCATTGCTTTGCAAGTCACCACCGCCACTGTTGAACATGCCTACAATATCACCGATATTGCCGCCTGTTACTTGTTCCATAAGTCCACTTTGGAGTGTTTCTTGACCAATTGGAAGAATTTCTTTTGCTTGGTCCATTGAGATACCTGCTTTCTCTGTCAAATTGCTTACCACATCACCGCCTATAGAATTGAATACTTTGTCTAACATTAATATATGTTTGTTATTTAGAAAATTACTTTCACTTATTGAAACGTATTTTTACCCCTAATAGTCACATTTTTAGCCTATTTTTATAAAATAGTCCTAAAAAAGTCGGTAAAGCACTGTGTTTTATTAGACAAAAGTGTTTCTGTAGAGAAATTGATTCAAAACCCAAATAAAAATATTTGACATGAAAAACATCTTTCTACTCTGTATATTGATTATCAGTACACTTGTCCTTCTAGCGCAAGAAGTAGACGAAAGCAATTCTGTAGAACTAGCCAAATTGTACTTGAATCCCATTTCTTTTCAAGGTTTTGAGAATCCTAATCTTCGCATGGAAGGCACGCCTTTCTTAGCAGAAAAATGGCAATATGCGAATATAAAAACAGAGGACGGCTATAGTAAAGAGGTGCAAGTGGCACTAGATTTGGAAGATCAAATACTTTTCTTGAAGCTCTCGAATGACAAAGAATTCCAAATACCAAATAACAAACTCAAGGGACTTCGCATTGAGCAAGAAGATAAAACCTATCTCGAACTAGAAAGCCATAATCTACTAGCAACCTATGGCATTGGCCCGAAGGGCTATAAATACTATGAGCCACTGCACAAGGGCGAAAAATACACGCTTTGGGAACTCCACACTAAATTTTTACGCAAAGAAGAATATATGGAAAATTTGGGTATGGTACGTCGTCCGAATGAATATAAGTCGCTCTACGAATATTGGTTACTCAATGAGAAAGGAGAACTATTGAGACTAAAAAGAAATGTGAAAGCCCTCGGAAAAATATTGCCAAAGGAAGCAAAACGCATTAAAGCTATCGTGAAGCAACAGGGCTTGAACTTGAAAGATAATAATGATTTCGGGAAGTTATTTGCGGCTTTGGAGGAATAAATTTTGAACCATATAAGAATAAGAGCATTTAAGTTTTTTTAGGAATCGCAAAGCGATTCTATTTAGAATTTATATGTCCTTATATGCCTTATATGGTTCAAAAAATCAATCTATTGCATCATCAACATGGACTTCGTGATACTTTCGTTAGCTGTAGCTAGGCGATAATAATATACCCCCGCTGATAAGCCATTACTTGCATCCAATTCCACTTGATTTATGCCCATAGAGAAGTTCGCTGTAGTCGTGTACACCAAACGTCCATTGGTATCAAATACGCTCAAGCTTGCTTGCATTTCTGCTGGCAAACTGAACTGAATAGTCGTACTATTTCGGAATGGATTTGGATAATTTTCCAATGCCATTGTAGTCGCTGTAGTCCTAGCATTACGATTTTCTGTGTTCTGCGAATTTGGTGCATTACACAATTGTAGCGTGGTGCAATTGCTAGAAGCTCCATCGCAAGTCGTGCCTGCTATACTCGTGGAACAGATTAGATTTCCGTTACAATCATAGTAGTTGGTCGTGCCATCGGTGCTAGTACAGTAATCTCCGATTAGGTAAGCTGTTTCGCCATTCAAGGTACATTCCTTAATTTCATAATTTGCATCGCCTACATACTCTTGTATCCAAGCCAAATCTTGCAATGGATCACCTGTAGCAGCGTCGCATTCTGTGAATCGAATATTATCCATAGCGAAAGTGGTTGCACCACCGCTTTGACTCTGACGAATAGAAAGGTCTAGTGTCGCATTCGCATCGGCTGTCCAATTACTATTTACCGTCACCCATTCACCTCCTGTGCCTGTTACGCTTCCATTCAGTAGCGTATTACCTACCCAAAGTTCAAAGGTTGGTGAAGCATTATCAGCATTACCTGCATAAAGATCGAAGCTAAAGCTGTAATTATTTCCTGCTTTTACTTGGATGTCATCTTGCGCCCAAATAGTAGCTGGTAGATTAGTAGCTGCATCTACGATTAGGAACTTGCCATTCGCTGTCATATTTGTATTATCAGGACACTTTCCAGTCATATTGGTAGCAATGCAGTACGTTCCATCATCACAAGCACATTTATCATCCAATTCACTAGTGAATGCCCAATAGCCGCCTTCAAAATTGCCGTTTTTTACTAAGTCTTTGCCCACACAGGCTGCATTGCAAGTAGAAGGTGTCGCATCGCAACTAGGCAAGGTAATAGCCATCGGATCAAGATTGCAGAACCAACCGCCTTGCGCATCATTCAATACTATTTTATAAGCTACTTCCATACCTGCTTGAATAGGTACGATACACTCTTGGAAGTTCAAACTTACCGCTACTTCACCATTGATGCCTGTAATCGTAGTTACATTACTACAATTATCAAAAGTTGGCCCGATAGAAGACAGAATCGTAATATCTGCTGTCAAATTCGAGCGTCCTGATTGATTATCAAGCGTGAAGTTATAATCATACGAACCGTCTGCTTTACAATTCAGGCTTGCGTTTTTCACTACGCCACAGCCATCTTGTTCTTCTATTTCATTCGTTGTGCAAATTGCAATACAACACACACGCGTACAGCCACAAGCTACATCATAAAATAACACGCTATAATAACCACATTCATCCAAAGCCGGAATCGGAACTGTTATACGATCCGTATCTGTTGCCAATTCTTCGCCTGTAGCATCATTGCGCCATTGTATTACATCTTCTGGTGCAATACCTGGTATGAAAATAGTTGTATTTGAGCCATCTATAGTACGTCGTAAATCACGACATTCATACGGGTCGGCTAGTACTTCTAGTTTTTGACAGCATTGTTCATTTTGTCCATTTTTTTCATAATTCAAGCAAACTGTATAGGTTCCAGCTCCTGGAAAATTAGTTGTTACACTAGTTCCTGAACCTAGATTTGCTACTTGATTGCCATATCCGCCACCTGTTGCTATCCAGCCTCCGCTAGGAATACCATCGTTTGCACTGAATGAATAACGCAATACACTCTCAAAATTCATGCTTATATCTTCACAATCGGTCGGTGTGCGTGGAGGACAAGGACTACTATTCCATAATATAGCTCCTGCACGACGTGCATAACAGCTATTTAGATATTGTATATTGTTGCAAGCACAAACAGGGTCATCTGTAGGTGGACAACTGATGCTTTGAGGTGCACCTA
>CALGLY010000729.1 GCA_937959095.1 uncultured Saprospiraceae bacterium | reverse complement strand
ACTGGCTTGACTTATGTAGCAGGTTCAGCATCTAATGGCGGTTCGGAAGCGGCTGGAACAATCACTTGGCCACAAATTAGTTCTTTGAGCAGTAATCAGACTTATACCTATCAAGCAACAGTAGATTGCTCCGCTATCGGTAGTGGTTCTGTCAATATTATCAATGATGACGTAGAATCGGGTACAGATCCTGCGCTTTCTATTTCTAATACAACAGGTTTAAGTAATTGGGCAATTTCAAACACGCAATCAAATAGTGGCAATAGTTCTTGGTATGCTGAGGAGTTAAATGCGAATCCATTAACTTCTGAAAATCAATACCTGCAAGTTGGTCCATTCGCCCTCGTTGGTGCTACTACTCTATCTTTTGCTCACATCTATGATACAGAAGATGATTGGGATGGTGGTAAAGTAGAAATTTCTACAGATGGAGGCAGCTCATGGACAGATGCTGATAATAGTATCTATGGTGGTAGTTTCATTGCTAATAGTCCTTCCATTCTTGGATTTTCTGGCTTAAGTACAACTTGGAATACGGTAAATATAGATTTATCGGCTTATGAAAATTGTGAAGTCCTAGTCCGTTTCAATTTCTACTATGACTTTACTGCTTTAGGAACACCAGGCAATGGCGTTAATGATGGTTGGTATATAGATGATATTATGCTGACGACACAAGCAAGTACCTTCCTTATTAACTCAGCTTCACTTACTACAGGAGGCAATACAATAACCGATACAGAGTGCTTAAATGTTGAGTATATTAGTCTTTCGCCAAAAGTATTCCTACAAGGACCACTTTCTGGTACATTGATGGATTTAGCACTGAATACAAATACGCTAATCCCTACTATCGAGCCTTATACAGCATTAGGCTTCACCCATGTAGGTGGTGGTGGTGGTGAAACACTCACTGCAAGTGCGACAACAGTAACAGGTAATGACAGAGCCGTAGATTGGGTATTCATAGAATTACGTGATGCTGCTACCGGAACTACTGTTATTGCAACACGCTCTGCGCTTCTTCAAGCTGATGGCGATGTAGTAGACATAGATGGAATATCACCTGTAGCAATTTCTGCACCAGCAGGCACCTATCATGTAGCTATTCGTCACCGCAACCACTTAGGGGTGATGACAGGAACACCTGTTACAATCAACTAATGGGAATGAAAAACAGGAATTTATGCTAGTTGTTCATTTCGGTTTTTATTACTAATTATATAGAAAAAGGTTGAGGATATATGATGTCTTCGACCTTTTTCTATTTGATGCCCTATCTTTTCAGAAATAGAATTCCTAAAAATCTAATCTTTATTGTCATGAAACATTGACGATTTACACATCCGTAGCAACAAATTGTAACTTTTGTCTGCTATGCTATCAAATATGTTTCCTACATTTGGTAAATTGATGAATATTCGCTTATGCAACGATTAGTAGTTTTGTTTTTTGTGTTAATAGGCACAGCAGTAAATGCTCAAAATAATATGACAATTCCTTATGCTGAAATACCAGCCGCACCCGAAGACTATCGGGCAGGAAACGTGATAGCGCGCACAATTGATGGTTTGGGATATCGCTATTATTGGGCAACAGAAGACTTACGCGAGGTAGATTTAAACTATCGCCCAAGCGAAGACTCTAGAACAGCGACCGAAACCCTCGATCATATGTATGGGCTTTCGCTTACCATATTGAATGGAGCGAAAAATGTAGCTAATATTCGTCCGATAGACTTTTCGGGGATGAGCTGGGAAGAAAAGCGTACTGGAACGCTTCAAAACTTGAAACAAGCCAGTGATTTGATGCGCGGACGCAAACGAAAAGCAATAGCTAAATTAAAGATTATCTTTCAGCGCGGAGAACGCAAATCGGAATTTCCCTACTGGAATATGCTCAATGGTCCGATTGCAGATGCGATTTATCATACAGGGCAAATTGTAGCTTATCGTCGCGCATCAGGTAATCCGCTTGATCCGACGGTGAATGTATTTCGAGGAAAGAATAATAAGCAATAGATTTTTGTTCGATAGACGCTATAAAACTAATATTGACGTTTGTTTAACAAACGCATTGCAACCGATAAGTTATAAAAACCGTTTATTCATGTAAACGCTAGCGAAAACAATGATTGCCGAAAATTTATTATCAACAGCGATTGTTCCTTTACGAACATCGGATACAGGAGAAGAAGCATTAGGGATGATGAGTGATTTCTACATTCGGCATCTACCTATTGTGAACAATAAACAACTCCTCGGACTTATTGCAGAAGATGACATTTTGGAATATGATGTGCAAGAAGCAGTAGGTTCTTATAGTCTTTCCTTGTCGCGCCCTTTTGTGCGCCACAACGATCACATCTATGAAGTACTCCGCTTGATGGCTCAATATGAGCTATCGGTAGTAGCCGTCGTGGATTTCGAGGATGCGTATATAGGTCTCATCACACAGGAAGACCTCTTGCAGTATTTTGCTCATATGGGTTCGTTCACCGAGCAAGGCACGATTATAGTACTGGAAATGGGAAGACATGATTATTCGATGGCAGAAATTGCGCGGATAGCAGAGTCAGAAGGGATTTCTATTTTGAGTTCTTTCATTACCAGTGATCGTCATTCTACACGACTTCAGGTAACACTGAAAGTAGATGCAACCTTCGTACAAGGGCTTATTGCGACTTTCGAGCGATTCAATTATGAAGTAAAAGCTTCCTTCAATGAATCAGATTATTTGGATACCTTACAAGAACGCTACGATTCTTTGATGAGTTATTTGAATGTGTAAAAAAAAAGCATGAGATACGAAACCAAGTGGCTCGTATCTCATGCTTATTATTTTATTGCTATTGAACCATTATCTTAGTTTCGCATTGATAGCAAATCACGTATTTCACGCAATAGAACTATATCATCTGCTGGTGCAGCCGGTGCTTCCTCTTCTTGCTTTTGTGATCTATTGTAAGTACGAACAACCATAAATACTACAAATCCAATAATGAGAAAATCAATAATCGTTTGAAGAAATGCACCATAGCGCATTGCTACCTCCGCAGTTGCGACATTACCATCTGCATCCAATACAGCTGGTTGAAGAACATACTTCAAATCGGTAAAGTTAACATCTCCCATTGCCATTCCAATCGGTGGCATCAATACATCATTCGTGAAAGAAGCTACGATAGCTCCGAATGCACCTGCAATAATTACAGCTACTGCTAACTCTAATACATTTCCTTTTAATATAAAATCCTTAAATTCCTTTAGCATAGTTAAACGTTTTGTCTAATTATAAATAACAACAGATAGGTATTCTTTCTATCTACTTTTTCAGACGAAAAATAGTTAGATAAGATACAGGTAAATACAAAAATCTCCTGCATCAAGCAATATGAGCAGGAGATAGTGCAAATTTAGGGTTAAAATCAGGGATAACAAAGAAGCCTAGCGTTTATTCTTTAGGAACGCGTTTCACTATTATCGTATCTTCTTTCATAGTTTTTGGGTCAAAAACAATAATGGTATCTTCTCCTATTTTTCTTGCCGTTTCGTATTTAAAATATGCTTTTTCTTCTTCTTGCCCATCTCCAGCATAAACAACAACTATTTCGACAATCTCTTCAATAAAATTTGGAATAAAAGTGACGATGGTATCTATTCGTACTACAGTTCTTTCTTGCTGATTCGTTTTCTGTGCGTAGCTAGTGCTTGCTAGAAAAAGGGATAGAATGAAAGGAATAAATCTCATTTTTATTAGACTTAGGGACTTCGCAAATAATAACCTACGTAAGATAGCGTAGGATTTTTTAGCTTAATCAAGGCAAAAAACGTAGGCATAGCTGGTTCTGTCGAGGCTTTTTAACGAAGAATAAGCTGAAAAAGACAAGCTAG
>CALGLY010000728.1 GCA_937959095.1 uncultured Saprospiraceae bacterium | reverse complement strand
AAGCCCTTGCTCATCAGGGGCGAGAACGCTTTGAGCAATTGGAGTTCTTCTTTTTCATAATCCAAGCGTGTCACACCTTCGGGCGCAGCCACCATTATTAGTACTTTCAAGGGATAGCTCTTCGAAGCGGTGTGTGGCGCGAGTTTCGCTTGCTTGCTTTTCACCAAAGGCTGTTCGCGATTGCCTTCCAATGCCAATTGCCAGGGCAAGTTCCGCACTTGTGTAGAAGGATGTATGATTTGTAGCGGCGGCAATTTGTGATTCAGCTCGCCTGTTAGCCAAGTTGCTTCAAAGCTTTCTTGGGCTTGCAAGGCTTCCGTGAGGGCTTGCTTCAAGGCTTGCAGGGTCGCAGGATTGGGGAAGGGCGTGCGTCTGCGTTCCAATTCGGTGTAGAATTGCTTGCCGATGGCTAGGAGGTTTTCCTCTTGTGTTTGGTTGAGTTCAAGTGCTAGTTGAGTCACATTATAAGTTTGAAGGATTTTGAAATTTGTAGAGACGAGATGCTTGCCGTCTCCTGTCCCAGGATGCTGTTACACTTTGCTATATAGGACGGCATAAGCGGTAGGAGACGGCAGGCCCATACGGGTAAACTATGTCGTCTCTACAGGGGTAAATTATTCTTTTAATCCGCGATGAATGAAATCATCTTGCCCCGTATAGCCTTCGGGCAATTCAAACTGATTTTCGGTAGCGCAAATGATACAGCGTTTCACGACTTTCGTGCCGCCTTTCTCCGAAGCATCTTTTATGGCTGGATAGGTATTTTCGGCATCACATTTATAGCAACTAAATTTGAGTACGGTGGTATTGGACATCGGTATGTGTTTTTGTTCGGCTACTAAGATAGGGGAATTTGGGGGATTGTGAAAGCAGAAGGGATGGAAGCTGGTATTTTTTCGATGAACGAATGACTTTCGGAGTACTTATGTATAAACAAGAATGGACAGACGATTTCAAAATCGCCTGTCCATTTTATAATGTGCAAAGAATTAATGCTTTGACTAGCTTCTATTCTAAGTTCTAGTGTGCGCTTACCTTTACCAAAGACTGTGTTACTTTATGTGCTCCATTTCTCAACTCTAAGAAGTACGTACCACTAGCCAAACCTGCTACATTCCATACTTGCGTGTGCTGTCCTAGCGCCAAATTCGTCAATGTTTCTACACGTACCAATCTGCCATAGGCATCATATAAAGATAAAGAAGTTGTTCCTTCTGTTAGCACATCAAAGGTGATTGTTGTCTGATCGACTACAGGATTTGGATAATTCTGTAAGCCTAATTCTGGTGTCGCAACTGTTGCTATTTGTGGCGTATCTGTTGGGAGTACCACAAAACCTGAAACAAGGTTTCTTCTGAAATCACTACCTACAGCATTTATAGTCATATTGTATACGCCTGCTTTCAAGCCTTTAGGCAAAGTGTAGGTATAGTTTCCATTGGCAGCCAATTCAAATTCTATGATTTCCGTTGCGCCATCTACTTTGTTTCCCATCAAGTCAGCAGTTTCTGCGAGTACCGCTGTGATTGTAGCTGCCTGATTGGTGCCTGTAAGGGCTGCTTCAAAAGTGATTGCTTCGCCTTCTATATGACGAATATTAGCATTGTCAAATAAAAGCTTTGCTCCTTTTTCATAGGCTACTACCGCAGCAAATTCTACATCCGACTCAATCGTATACGTACCTGCTTGGAGCGCGTCGAGGGTGATAGCACTGTTCATGCCTTTATTGTGTCCTTTGCTTTTTGTAATATTTACTGCTACTGCTTCCAAGTTCTCATTTAGAATCTGAAAATTAGTTCCTTCTTCAGGATGCCAAAGATTGATGCTTACTTGACCTGCATCTTTCGCAATTGTGAATGCTTCTGCATAACCATCCTTCGTACTGATTACTTCAAAGGTACTAGCTAGGGTCTTTTGGCGATCGTATTGCTCATCTTCGGTATCAGGTGTGCTGAATCCGTTTACATTGCCTGTGAAATAAGGCTTAATTGCATCCCAAATTACATAATCGTGTGTAACATCTATGTGGTCGTATTGAGATTCATCATTACACCACCACCAGCCACAGTAGCCTGGCCATTGTGGGCTTCCACCCGGACGCTTAGAACTGTAATAAGGTGTTACGCCATCATTACCACCTTCAGAATTACTTCCGCCTGCTAGTTTTAGGTAGCCCCCTGCTACAAACATGACAGGTGCTGCAAGGGTTGTACCATGATTGTAGCCCCAAGCTCCAAAATTGATGAATTTACTTGGCTGATTGTCGGGTTCATTATCTAAAATAGGTCGCGCTACGCCTTCCATATAGTAGGTCGTAGAAGTGGATGTGCCACCACCTAAGCCAATGAAATCGACCAACCAATTGAGTGCTGGCGTTTCTGCTAAATCCGCAATGCCTGTTCCTTTAAATGGTGTTCCTAAAGAAATTGCTCTATTTACTAAATGAGATTTATTTTCGTAGAACATCGCTACTTCTGTCGCTTTGCCGCCGTTGCTATGTGCGATGATTACGACATCATTTACCCCGTAATAATCCGTTATTTCTTCTAGCATATCTCCTAGTAGTGCGCCATTTGCCCACATGCCTTCGCCGCGAGTGGTTGCTACAAATGCAGTGCGGTAGCGGTCGTCGTAGGCTCTGTCATAAATGTCATTGCCTGGCAAGAACCAAGAGTTCGCTAAATCAGCAAAACCATGTACAAAAACTAAAACAGGTTTATTTGAACTATTGGAAGGATGCGCTCCGTAATAGATCGCACTTTCAGTCAAAGATCCTATGAAAAAAGAACTCAAGTCATCAGGTTCGGGGAGTAGGTATTGGGTAAAGTCCTTTTGTGCATGAAGAGAAAATTGCATCAAAAATAAGCATAGGGCGAATATTATACATGTAAAATTTTTCATAATGCGTTGGTGTGTGTGTAGTATTTTTGAAAAACATTATTTATTTTTTGATAACTCTCTAAAAACAAATAATTTACAATACAAATGTATTAACTATTCTTTAACATCAAAATATTTTTAGCGAAAATTCGCTAAAATGGATGAATTTTATAATTATTTGAGCGAATTTTCGCTGAATTTGATTTTTTCAATATGTCTTTTAGGTTAAAAATTCAAAATCTAGCGTAAGGAATAGGGACTACTTTGCTACCAGGAAAGGATGTAAAAAGGAATAAAATAGATATAATTGTCTGTTAATTTGGACTAGTCGCGTTAGCCTTTTTCTTCAAACCACCGCATTAGGTCTTGCCGCTTGCGTACGGAAACGGATACGTGGTCGCCATTTTTCATGCGGAGATAGCCGCCTTCCCGCTTTACGAATTCTTGGATGTGTTTTAGATTGACGAGATGGGATTGATGCGTTCGCATGAATAGGTGTTTTTCAAGCAGCTTATCGAATTGTTTTAAGGTACGGGTTACGAATATTTTTTGGCCACTTTCTAGGAAAAACCAAGTGTTATTATCCTCCGATTCGCAACGAATGATTTGCTCGATTTCTACTACAATAATCTTGTCTTGGGTGTGTAGCGATAAACGTTTGGGTAAGCTGTTGGGATGTCGAATGGTTTCTTTTAGGACATCTAGACTTTCTTTATTAATTAAAGACAGTTGTTCTTTTGCACGTTGTACTGCCGTTTTCAAGAGTTCTGGCTCGACAGGTTTTAGTAAATAATCAACGGCAGCGAAACGGAAGGCCCGTACCGCAAATTCATCGGATGCCGTTACAAAAATCACCTGTGCCGCGATGTCGGGAAATATTTCGAGTAAGTCAAAGCCTGTGCCATCTCCTAGTAAGATATCTAAAAATAGAATATCGGGTTGCTTCTGATTCAGGAGCTTTGCGCCTTGCACAATGCTTTCTGCTATGCCAATAATTTTGACATCGGGGCAGTGTTCTGCTAAATCGGCACGCAAGAGCTTAATCGCTTGCGGCATGTCTTCTACTATGATTGCTGTGAGCATGGATTTTTTTGTTTAAATAAATTACATGGCATACTCGATTTTCAAGTGCAAGTGCAAGTGCAATTTTGAACTTGCGTTTGACACTTGAATTTGAACTTTAAACTTTACGCAGTAAAGTCATACAGAGTCAAATTAAATATTCCTATCCTGTTTTTCAAATTAAAACGGAAGCTGCACAGGTAATTTGATTTGTACTTCTGTTCCTGCAATTTCGCCTTGTGCATTCAGAATATCCGAATAGTGCAGCACCTCATAGTTGCGTCCGTCGCGCTGTGCGAGTAGGCGTTCGCGGGTTACTTCTACCGCTACAGATTGATGTCCTGGCTTTCGTTCGGCTTGTAAGCGTGCTGCTTTTTCGCGCCCAACTCCATTATCTTTTATCGTACAAATGAGCAAATCGTTCCGCAATGCGAAGTGAATCAGAATTTGCCCCGCATAATTCAAGTGCGAAACGCCATG
>CALGLY010000727.1 GCA_937959095.1 uncultured Saprospiraceae bacterium | reverse complement strand
TATCTATCGCGGATTATTACAGTTATACCTATACCTACTTTCAATTTAACCAAATGCCTTTGCGGAGAAATATACTACAACGCCGCCTAACAGGAGAAGTATTTGAAGGAGAAACAACGATGATTCCTGTAGAAGGAAATCCGAATGAATTTTTAGTCGTCATCAAGGATATATCAGCCTATAAAAAAGCACAGCAAGAGCTACAACTTAGCGAAAATAGAAACCGTACCCTAATAGAACAAAATTTAAGTGCCGTGATTCTAGCGGATGAAAATACAGTGATAAAAGAATGGAATCAGCAAGCAGTACATATTTTTGGCTGGACAAAGGAAGAGGCTATCGGACAAACCCTCCAAGAACTTATTATTCCAAAGGAATTTTCAATACGTAATCAGATTCGATTTATAGATTTTTTGAAACAACTGAATGATAGAAATGCAGGAAAAATTCTAGAAATCTATATGAAATGTAAAGATGGCTCTAGAATTCCTGTGGAATTGACCTTACAATATTTTGAATTAGAAGGAAAGCGAATGTTTAGCTCTTTCATTCGAGATATTTCAGATAAAAAACAAGCCAAAGATGCGCTGAAAGAACGCGAAGGTACACTTGATGCTGTTGTGAATAGCTCCTCGGATGGAATTGTTTTGCTGAATAAGCAGAAGCAACTTGTCATGTATAATGAGTGCGCCTATGAGACTTTCAAGCGAATCATGAAAGTAGATTTGATAAAGGATATTGGTATCGGAAATTTATTTTTTGAAAATCTTGAACTTTCTTCTTCTTTAGTACAACACAATAACAATTTAGTAGATCGTGCTATTGCTGGAGAGGAGTTAACATTTGATTTTCATTCTCGACCGAACCAAGCAGATCGAGTTCATTATTATACTATTAAAATACTTCCTGTCCGCGATAGCAACCAAGCCATTATAGGTGTGATGTGCGTAGGGCATGAAATCACAGAACTCAAGGAGAAGAGCATTCAATTGACAAAAGCCAAAGAAAAGGCAGAAGGAAATGACCGATTGAAATCCGCCTTTCTTGCCAATATGAGCCACGAAATTCGTACGCCTATGAATAGTATTGTAGGCTTTTCCAAATTATTACAAGAGGAGAGTTTAACAGCGAGGGAGTCTAAAGAATTTATCCAAATCATCAATACGAACTGCTTGCAATTGATGAATATCATTGACAATATTTTAGATATTTCAAAAATAGAAACAGGACAAGTAAAGATTAAAAAGAAGAGCGTTAATCTATCGAAGCTTCTGGAAAAACTCTATGAATTACATGCTCCCATGGCTGCCGAAAAAGAGCTAGCATTGGTATTAGAAAAAAATATTACACCTCCAACGCTAAACATAGATACAGATGCGACTAAGCTCCAACAAATATTAACCAACTTGCTAATCAATGCCATAAAATTCACCGATAAAGGACATATCTCTTTTGGTTATACGATTCAAAAGGAATGCTTACATTTTTGGGTTCGGGATACTGGCATAGGCATCTCGGAGGAACAACAATCGAATATCTTTAATCGCTTCCAGCAGGTAGAGAATGAACTAAAACGAAGTTACGAAGGAGTAGGCTTAGGTTTGAGTATTTCAAGCGGTTTAGCAAAATTGCTAGGGGGCAATATTCAACTAGAATCAGAGCTAGGAGAAGGTTCTTTGTTTTCGTTGATTTTACCTTACGGTAATAAGATAGTGGTGAAAGAACATCCTTCCTTAATACAAAAAAAATTACTCTTAATCGAACAAGATGTGTTCAGTAGTATGCTTTTTAAACAGGTATTCAAAAATACTTGCGCTCTACTTACCCATGCTGAAAACACTTCGCAAGCCGCAGCTTTATTAGCTGATGGTGACTTCGACTTGGTGTTAATGAATATAGAAAACGAAAAGGAGCATATGACTTTAATGACCGAAAAAAGAAAAACACCCATCATTGCACTAGGTACAGCAGATTGGAAAGAAGGGAAAGAACAAGCTTTGTCGAAGGGCTTTGTAGAATACTTAACAAAACCCATAAAAAAACAAGTAGTATTAGAACAGGTAGGAAAGATTTTAGCAAAAAAATAATCCTCACCAAAGACCAATTCTCTGATGAGGATTATAAAGGACTTAAGCCCAAAATATTATCGAATCGCTTACCACTTTTCCGAAGGAATATTAACCAAATAAGTTCTTCGGCTCGAATTCGGCAATTTATCCGACAGCAGCCAAGGGTTATATTTTTTCAATTGGCGATAACTAATTCCGTATTTACGTGCAAAATCACCAAGGTTTTCAATCGTCGTAGTCACCTCTACTTGATTCATAGATTGGATGCGCGGATACAAATCATTTCCTTCTAGGTAGTAACCAAATCTCTTTGGGTTTTCCATAATTTCTTTAATCGCTACGATTCGAAATACATAGCGACTTGTTTCTTGATTGAGGTTCAGTTCATAGAAATTATCTGCTCGTTGCTTTTCCAAGGAAGACCGAATGCGTCCGATGCCACCATTGTAGGCTGCTGCTGCAAGTGTCCAAGACCCAAGTGAATTATAGTAGTTTTTCAGGAGTTTGCAAGCTGCTACCGTTGATTTCTCTAAGTGGTAACGCTCATCAATTTCCTTATTTACTTCCAAACCATATTCTTGTCCTGTTGCCCGCATAAATTGCCAAAAGCCTTTCGCACCAGCAGGCGAAGTTGCATTGCTTAAATCACTCTCTGCTACTGCGATATATTTTAAATCTAGTGGCACACCTTGTTCTGCAAAAATCCGTTCGATAACCGGAAAATAGCGTGCTGCTTTCTTTATATTTAAAGAGGTATTTCCATGCCGATACGTATTGGAAGTCAGTTCGCGATCGAGGCGTTCATAGACATCGAAATTATCCATAGGGAGGCGTTCCCCTGCAAAATCGAAGTCTTTTTTCAAATCTACGGATCGAATAATCTGAGGTAAAACACTATTTCCGATTGCTTCTACTTTTGTGGCTTCAGGGACATTATCACTGCTTCTGAGGTAAGAGGTAGCGAGGCTAGTCAGTAATAGAGTTGCGACAATAATTGTGCCAATTTGAATTGTCTTTTTCATGGGAAAAAATTTTGTGCTAAGCCATGCCTACAGGGATGAGTTCAACAATGAATAAATAAGATAAGGGGTAGATTATTTTTTACCTAAGCCCTAAAAAGGTGTTTTGTACGTGTGTGGCTATCAAGTTCCGAAAAAAAATCAGACTTTACAAATATGTAAATAGTCTAAGTGAAAGCGATTCAATTTATTAAATCGTTTTCACTAAGATATTTTTTTAACGATAAAAAAAACAGGATTGTTCCTTTTTAAAAGGTTAAATTTAGAAAACGGCTTTTTGGAACTTAGAATAGTAACTAGAAATGTCAGCAATCCCATGTTATTAAGGCAACGTCCAAAAATAAATTAGCCATTTTATACTGCTCTTTTCTACTCTAATAAATCTTAAAAAAGCCTTATTTAGCTAGGCTATACGCGCCTGCCTGACGGCAGACAGGGTTTTTGAAGCCTTATTAGAAGAAAAAATACCTAGCCTAAAATTGTCTAATTTATTCTTGTACGTCGCCTAATACTTTTATAAGTTCAAGCGCAAGTGTCAAATGAAAAATAGAACTTGCATTTGATACTTGAACTTGCACTTTAGATTTTTTACATAAAATCACTTCTTCCGCCCACGCGTACCATCTACCCAAGGCTGCCACACATTGAACATTCGCATGGTATATTCCAGCTTTGTTTCCTCAAAAAGAGCATCAATTTCAGCACGTGTCATTCTGTTCCAGTCGATGTCTTTTTTATCCAAATTGGCAAAGCCCAATACGACAGCCGCTACGATTGCAGAATTATTTTTCAAGGATTTTAAATCTACTTTATCATAAGTATCTGAGCTGGCATGATAGTTCAAGCCATAAAGCTGTGGCTTGTGACTTGCTACTAGATTGCCCACGCCTTGCAGCATAAAATCAAAATTGTCCGTCCCTACAATCGGGGCATTTACATTATTGAAATCACCCAATTCTTCAACTGGTTTCAAGACCTTATCGAGAGCAGGAAGAAGTACTTCTTGTCCATTGGTAAAAAAGCCAATAATATCACCGCTCCCAATATCTATGGACATTGCCATGAGGTGCTTATCCATTTCGTTGAGGTAGCGTTTGGTGTAGTCCCACGAACCAAAATAGCCTTGCTCTTCGCCATTCCAAAGTGCAAATCGAATCGTGCGTTTCGGACGAATACCAAGTGTTTGCATTTGTCGAGCAATATCAATGAGCATGGAAACATTGCAGCCATTATCATTCGCACCTGTTCCCAATGCCCAGGAATCGAGGTGCGCGCCGACCAACACAACTTCTTCTGGTCGTTCACTTCCTTTTATTTCGGCTATCACATTATGACTTTCAAATTCGCCGCCTACTTGTGCTTGTATGCTTACTTCTATCGCTAGTTTGCCGCCTTTTTCGAGCGTTCGAATGCAGCGTTTCGCATCTTCTCGCGACATCACCAATTGTGGTATTTGCCCTGTATCCGTCGTTTTAGACGTGATGAAACGATAAAGCAAACCACTCGGGCGCGATGCCATAAACAGTATGCCTTTTGCACCGTGTTTTAAAGCAGCAGTTTCGGTCTCCGTAGCGGCAGCATATTCCGCAAATAAGCCATTTATATCGAGGCATAAATCGGTTTCTATTAAGGCAAACTTTCCTTTTATTGTTTTTCCTACCTTTTCAAAATCGGCAGCTTTTCCTTCTCCTACATGAATAATTTCTCCTTTGTAAATATTCGGGACAGCTTGGTATTTTGCAACTACATTCGGCACGAAATCCAATGCGCCCGATACCTTTGCCTCTGTCGATTTCGGCAACCAAAGCACAGGCATTTGAAAGGCTTCTTTACGAACACTTACGCCAGCCGCTTTTAGTTTATCGTATGCCCAATCTACCGCTTTTTCATTCGCTGCCGAACCCGTCACCCGTCCTCCGATATCATCACAAAGTTCTTGCAAATCTTCTTCCAAAGGGGTCTCCGAAAGTAGCCTTTCTACTAGGCGATCTATATCGGTTTGTGCTTGTATAGTTAAGCTAAATAGGATGGTGCAAAAGAGAAGTAATAAGTGCTTCATCTGATTAGATTTTTATGTAATGTAATTGTACCAAGCCTGTATCAAATTGCTTACTTGTTTTTAATTTTAGCTTGATGTTGCTATCTATTTCACCTAAAAACAACCGTTTTCCATCGCCAAGTAAGATAGGAATTACAGAAACAATATATTCGTCGATAAGATTTTGTTGCATTAAGAGTTGTACGATTTGCCCGCCGCCATCGCAGTAAATATGCTTATCTTCTTGCTTGAGTTTATGGATGAGGCTTGCTATATCTCCATTATAAAAACGAACTCCTTTTTCATCCGCTCTTTCCTGTCGCGTGATTACATAGCACTCATATTGCTCTGCTTGTGGAAGTACACCACCTGTCAAATTTAGCACTACGTCATAGGTTTTTCGTCCTATAATATAAGCATTCACGCTGCTTGTGAAAGCGGTATAGCCATAGTCTTCTCCCTCTTTTTCTACCACCGAAAGCCACTCTAGTCCATCCTCTTTCGTAGCTATAAATCCATCTAGACTCATGGATATGTATAGGCTTAGTTTTCCCATCGTTGTATTTTTTTCGCGTTCCTTTGTATAGAAAAACGCTCTTCTCTACTCTCTCAATCCCGATAGTTATCGCGGATGGTCTCTCTTCTACTATTAATAAACAATCACAATCTTCTCCTCTATCCGTTTCTCTCCATTCTGTATCCGTGCAAAATAGATGCCATTCGCAAAGCGACTTAATGCAAGCCGCTTATTAAAATTTTGTCCAATCGTTGCAGCCCATCTTTTAGAAAAAATCAATCGTCCAGAACTATCATGGAGTTGCAAGATAATTTCATCAGAAAGGGCTTCTTCTAGTAAAATATTAATAGCCTCTCCCGTCGGATTTGGATAGAAAACATAATCTAGCGTTTCTGTGAAACTGATAAATACGGCATTTGAAAATTCATAGAGCGCATCTTCCTGCACCGCTTTGATGCGGTAAATATTATCCCCTGCCAAAGGCGCAGTATCCTCAAAGCGATACGCACCAGAAGCATCCGCAGTAACAGTCGCTATCGTTTCATAAAGGTAAGTACCTGTTCGCTGAATTTCGTAGGCTTGCACCTTTTCTTCTATGGGGTTTTCCCAAGTAAGTAGTACGCTATTCGCTGCTGTCTTTTCTGCTTTTACATTTAAAAACTCTACAAAAGCCTCCTCACAATAAGGGAATAACTCACGCTCATCCGTGCTACTCAAGCCCTGTGCATCGGTGACCGTAAGACGCACCCGATACCAATAATTCTCTGCTTGGCAACCAATCGGATCGAGTAGGAACGTACTGCTTTTTTTCGTGATTTTAGGGTCGGGGTGAAAATGTGCATTGTGGTGCAAGAAGGTTTCCCATTCGTAGTGCAGTTCCTCTGCGCTATGTTCTGCATCCGAAACTTGCGCTTCTAGCGGCAATATCGTCACGCCATTCATAGCATAAAAAGCCCCATTCTCAAAACTACTAATCGCGACATCGGGCGGCGTATTATTGACCGATACAATCCGCGTTTCACTAGCCGATGTGCCTAAGGAATCTGTAATTGTTAAGGTAACATGAAAGCTTTCAGCTTGTCCATTTGCAGCTTCGAAGGTGTGTGATGGATTAGCACTTTCACTCGTCGAGCCATCCCCGAAATCCCAAGTATAACTTACAGGATAGCCTTTGGGGGCGTAAGAATTAGAGGCATCAAATTCCACCATCAAAGGGCTAGTGCCGTAGTATTGATTGAGTTGCAAATTCACTATTGGTTTTGGATTGCCACCATAGCAGATTCTATGGATTTCATTGTCATAAATTTGAGTATAATAAATGCAGCCATTCGTGGGATTCATCGCTAAATCGGTGATGCCTTTGCGCGTTTCATGGAAGGCTTCTATGCGTTGCAACGCATTATTTTCATCGAAATAAAAGGCTTTTATCCAGCCTACTAGATCGGACACAAAAAGGGCGTTTTCATATTTTTCAGGAAAATTGCCATCTCTATACAAAAAGCCTGGCACGCTACTGTACCCTCCAAAATCATCGCCTTCCACATTGCTGGCTTCCTCCAAAATAGAAAAGGGCTTTAGTTCTCCTGCTTCATTGAAATTGGGAATGATAGCCCGGTCGGGTTTATTCCATTCGGCATTGCTCCATGCCGTTGCTGGTGGGCGATGCACAAAGGTCGTAACGGAAGCAGGTAGAAATTCGCTGGCATCACAAGGATTCGTAAATGTCGGTTCGCCTTGTTTTTTGGGTTGTTGAATGAGCTGTCCGAAATTTAAAAATTCTTGTGTACAGCCATTCACTCCAAATAGCGGATTCGGACTTTCAGGATTGGGTTGTGCATAGGCATCAAATTCCCAACGTCCTTCCATTGCTTCATAGATTGGCCAACCGAAACATTGCCCAGCCTGCGTCGCTACATTGAGCTCTTCCCAAGATCCTGCGCCTACATCACCTATATAAAGGATACCTGCATCACCTTCTTCTGGTGTGTGTGCGCCTGTTTCTTCATCCACTACAAAGCGAAATGGATTGCGAAAACCTGTTAGCCATACCCGTGAAGCATCTGCTCGTGCTGCGCCTGCTTGATAGTAAGGATTGCTAGGCAAACCATCCCCTGTTTCTGCATCGATTCGAAGTACTTTACCGTTCATACTATGCAGCATCAAAGCACGATAAGAACCAAGATTTTGCCCTTCATCGAGAATACCATCCGAAAGGGCTTGCTCGAAATAGGTGCGCTCGTGACTACCTGCATCTGCACTCTCATACGCGCCCGAATCTCCACAAGACACAAGGAGTGTTCTGTCTTTTGCCATCGCAATATCCCCCACTCCATGCGAAATCATTAGGATAGGAATACCATCCGAAAAGTCTGTTCCTAATAATACTTTTCTGCTTTCAGGAAGTACGTTTTTGAAGCCTGTGGAACTATCCGCCGTATAGCGCGTGACCCGCCCGATGGTGGCTTGCCCTTCTATGGTCGTATTGGGATTGTAATTGGCGGTACCGTAGTGTAGCACATGATGTCGATCCGCTGCATAAAGCAGATAGACATAACCATTGGCGAGGTAGTTATTATCTAATGCGAAGCCTACTAGACCATGATCTTTCCAATTCAATACTTCTTCTGAAATATCTAAAAATGGTGTACTTTCAATTGCTCCATCTGCATCAAAGAGCCATACTTTGCCTTCTTGCGACCATAGATAGCCCTGTCCATTTGCATCGAAGGTGATACCAACAGGACGATCAAAGTCTTCAATAATTGTTTCTTGATAAAAATCGCTAGGCAATTGCGCGAAGAGGAATAGCGGGAAGCAACAACAAAGCAGCAGCAGTATATTTCGCATATTAATATTATATTAGATTTGTTAAAGAGTAACAAGTCTATTGAATTACAAAATTAAGAAACTTACTGTCATCCTTCAAGTGCTTTTA
>CALGLY010000726.1 GCA_937959095.1 uncultured Saprospiraceae bacterium | reverse complement strand
TCCATACTTCGTTGAAAATCCTCGCTTTAACTAAGGCTAGAGCTACGTTTTTCGCCTCGTCTGGATAAAAAATATGCTCCGTCAAAAAAGGAACTTAATTATGTCCAAGTACTTACTTAAGTAGCAGTTCCATTTCATACTGGTTGATATGATTTTCCAAACCCGAGTCTAGTAACTGTTGCACATATTCCGTGCGGCGTTCATCCACATTATTCACTCGAATACTAGGAGCTATTTGGCGAATGCCATTCATTAAACAGGAAAAATTCCCCGCGCTTGCCTCTAATTGTGCGACATAGTTATTTTGAGGATTAAAAATGAAATGCCCTATTACTTCCTGCTTTGCATTTTTGACTACATAGTTTTCATAGACACCGCCTGCGCTCCGAATTGCTTCATTCGTATCATCCCAAGAATAGAAAGGATGTACAGGATTTTTTCTACTTGTAATTTCTTCAAAATCGACGCGCTCTACCGTGGCTACTCCTTCAGCTACTTTTATTTCGCCTTTGAAACACAGAAAATTGCGCTTTATCGAAAAGCCGATACGCTCATACACCCGAATCGCTCTTGCATTAGCTTGTATCACATCTAGCATACATTTTTCCACGCCAGCAGCTTGGAGTTTTGGTAGGGCATGCGCGTATATTTTATCGACCAATTGCTGTCCGCGATGGGTTTCTATCACGCCTGTGCCTGTATTGAAAGCAGCTAATTTGCCATCATGTGTATCTATCCCATTGATGATAAAAGCTACTAATTCCCCCTCATCGAATGCGCCAAAGGAGAGTTCATAATTCACGCGTGCACCCTTGAAACGACCATGCCAATAATCAACACCATCAGGCATTTTTACGAAATAGCCATCAAAAGCACGTACCAAACATTCTACAATTTCAGAGAGTTCTGTGTTTTTTAAGTCTTGTATTTTCATTGAATGTGATAATCTGTTAAAAAATAATTTACAGTTTCCTTACCTTAGCGGTGCAGTAATGTACTATGACATTCACTTTGCCTAAATATATGAATAAACTATTAATTTTTACAGCACCTTCGGGAGCTGGAAAAACCACCATTGTTCGGCATTTGCTCCAAAAATACGAACAATTAGCTTTTTCCGTATCAGCTACTACGCGCCCTAAACGCGAGCAGGAGGAACATGGAAAAGATTATTACTTCTTAGATCAAAAAGATTTTGAAAATCGCATTGCAGAAAACGCTTTTCTGGAATGGGAAGAAGTATACAATGGCTGCTATTATGGTACCTTGCGGGAGGAAGTACAGCGACTTTGGAGCTTGGGGAAATGTGTCGTTTTTGATATAGATGTGGCAGGCGCGAGCAATATCAAGCAAATTTATCCAGAGGAAACACGGGCTGTTTTCGTTGCTCCCCCTTCTTTCGAGCAATTGGTACAACGCTTACAAGATAGACGCACCGAAACCGAAGAAAGCTTTGTGCAACGCATCCAGAAAGCAAAAGAAGAATTGCTTTTCAAGGATAGCTTCGATTTGGTATTAGTGAATGACGTACTAGAAGAAAGCTTGCAAGAAGCAGAACAATTAGTAGAAAAATTTTTATTGAAAAAATAAGGCAACATGCAAAAATAAACTAGACATTTTATTCTTGCATATTGCCTAAATCGTTTTTTGACAACCGTTGTCAAAGAATCATAAACTTGTCCATATTCAATGGCTACTTCTACAACAAATGGCATAAAAATAAGCATAAAGGCAAATTACAGCCCTGAACACTCTGAGCCCAAAGCCCCAAAGTTTGTCTTTTCGTATCGAGTACGCATCCAAAATAAGAGTCGTCGTCGGGTGCAACTCTTGCGTCGGCATTGGTATATTTTCGATAGCTTTGGTATGCGCCGCGAAGTAGAAGGCGAAGGTGTAATCGGCGAACAACCCATGCTAAATGCAGGCGAAATCCATGAATACGAATCCTGGTCGCAATTGGCTTCCGATATGGGAAAAATGCACGGCACTTTCCTCATGGTAGATATGGCTACCCAAGAACAATTCGAAGTCCGTATTCCTGATTTTAATTTAGTGGCTGATTTTCGGAAGAATTGATGCACTACTTAGTGCATCAATTTATAAATAGCATTCTTTTGCTATAAAAAAGCCGTCATAAGCCCACCAAATATGCCAAAGACAAACATAAGAACATAAAACCCTAGTATAATCGCCATGAATATTCCCATAAAACGATAGACCGATTTTAGGTTTTTGAAAGCAACACTTAAATCTCCTCCACTATCCGCAGCTAAGGCCGTTTGCATTCTAGTAGAAAAGCGATATAAATATAAGCAAGGGAAAAAATAGAGTAAAGCAAATCCTAAATAAAAAAGAGAAATAAAAACCCCTGATATTTGAAAAGGGTAAACATCCGCCATTTCATTTAGAGCTGAACTAAATATTGCACCTGCGAAAATCGCAAAAATGGCAAATAAGCCAACAAAAACAAAGCCGACAATCGCTATGAATTTCCCCCAACGAGCCGTTTCTGAAAGGTTAGCGCGAATATCTGAGGTTAAACTTAATCCTGTGTTTTGAAAATCTGAATCTAAAAGTTGATTGGTATCCATGTTATAATTGTTTTTAATGAATGTACAAGCTAGGGGATTTTCTGCTTTTAGTCAAGTATTTTCGTAAATACGTAATGAGTGACAGAGCTTCTTCTTTTCAGAAAAAAGTCCCATGTAAACTATATATCAAATTTTAAACTTCCCTTTCTTCTTTCCTTTTATCATTGTACTTTTGCGCCAAATTCAACATCCATGCCGAAAGATACATCCATTCGTTCCGTCCTCATTATTGGTTCTGGGCCTATTATTATTGGCCAAGCTTGTGAGTTTGATTATTCTGGTACGCAAGCTTCGCGCGCTTTGCGCGAAGAAGGAATTGAGGTTTCACTCATCAATTCCAATCCTGCTACGATTATGACTGACCCTGTGACGGCAGATCATATCTACTTGCTTCCATTGACGGTGGAAAGCATCGAGAAGATTCTACAGGAACGCCAAATAGATGCTGTGCTGCCGACTATGGGCGGGCAAACAGCACTCAACTTAGCGATAGAAGTAGGAAAGCATGGGATTTGGGAAAAATACAATACGCGACTCATCGGTGTAGATTTGGAAGCAATCGAATTGGCAGAAAACCGCGAAGCCTTCCGAGAGAAAATGGTGGAAATCGGCTTGAGTGTCGCGCCTTCTCATATCGCCAACTCCTTTTTGGAAGGAAAAGATGCAGCGCAGAAGATTGGTTTTCCCTTAGTCATTCGCCCCTCTTATA
>CALGLY010000725.1 GCA_937959095.1 uncultured Saprospiraceae bacterium | reverse complement strand
TAAGTACTTGGACAAATTTAAGTTACTCTTTTTATGACGGCATCTTTTTTCTCCATACTTCGTTGAAAATCCTCGCTTTAACTAAGGCTAGAGCTACGTTTTTCGCCTCGTCTGGATAAAAAATATGCTCCGTCAAAAAAGAAACTTAATTATGTCCAAGTACTTAGACAACTAAATTTAGAGATGTGAAATAGGAGACACAACTTGTTCGTGTTCAGTATCTTACAATTATTAAATCGACAACTTATTTTCGCCCGTCTACTTACTGTCCGAGTACTCAAATGAACAGCGTCATGAAGGGAAGATAGTATATTTTATAAATATGCTCCACTTCACAACGCTGCGCTTAAAATGATATAAATTTCAAATATGGATTAGCGTAAATCTTATTAAATCATTGCAAACATTTCTTTCAATACTTTCGAGCGTTCTTGCTCTATTCCTTTCATTTTTAATATAAAATCGGCTTGTTTGCCATATCTTTTCATAGCAGCTTCAATATCCGCTTTTGCTTCATTCAATTCTTCAATCTCGCCTTTCAGAATTTGAAAGCCTGGTTCTTTACACACAAACGCTTTTTGACTACACAGTTTAGCGAGGGCTTGAAAACCATCTTCATCCGCGTTCCAGTCTTCTTCAAATAGTTTATTATTGATGGTTTCAGTAGCATATAGGATTTCTTCACTGATGCTACTATTATTATTTGTCCACCAATAAGCGCCTACAGTAAGTGTTAACATAGCAGCTACTGCTGCTACACGTCTCCATCCCTTAAGGAAACGCACACGCGGAGCTATAGCCGTACTGATGTTTTCCCATACCATTTCTGGTGGCTCATAGTCAGGCAGTTGCTCTAGCGCATTGTGCAGGTGCAATTGCTCATCTATCTGTTCCCACACTTGCTCATCAGGCATATATTGCGGGAGCTTTTTCAGCCCATCTTGTAAGTGCTTATCGCTCATATCCGAAATCTTCTAGCATTGCGCGGAGCTTTTTCTTCGCATAAAACAATTGTGATTTAGATGTACCTACTGAAATGCCCAACATTTCTGCTACTTCCTTGTGGGCGTAGCCTTCTACTTCTATCAATACAAATACTGTACGATAGCCCTGAGGCAATGCCTGTATTGCTTTCTCTAAATATTCGACATCGAGTGGCTGTTCCCACTGAATGAGTCCTGCGGTATGATGATCTTCGAGTGACTCGGTGGGTTTCGCTTTACGTAAGCGACTCAAGGCGGTGCGTACTACAATTGTTTTAATCCAAGCTCCTAAAGTGGATTCTTTGCGAAATTTAGGTAATGCCCGAAATATCTTAATGAAAGCCTCTTGTAGCACATCATTCGCAGCATCGAAGTCGCCTGTCATGCGGTAGGCAATGGTATACATTGCCTTTTTGTACTTATCGTACAGTGCTTTTTGTGCAAGACGATCGTCTTGCAAACAGGCCTGAATTAATTCAGCTTCGGTCATGCTGATGGTAAAAGACATTTTAGATGTTTAGTGAATAACCTAAATTTCGTTTCTTTAAAGAGAGCGGTCGATTGGATTAAGTTGTATCGATTGAAAATATTTTTTTATTCTACTGCCTTCACATAGTGAATAGCGAATAAGCAACGATGTGCAATCGGATTTTTTCTTTCATGAAAATGAATGAAGAAAAGGAGACGGTCTCCAATATCAAATCACTAAACATCTTTTACAAATCACATATATGCTCGAACACTCTCCCGTTCTTGCCAGAAAATAATACCGACATAAAACAGCCAAATTAGTGTATTGAGTGCCAATACAAGCATAAGATTTTCTGAAAAAATAGCCCGCACCCATTCTCCCATTGCAAATCCAAGAATGGCTAAGGCAAGATACGCCAACACCCGCCCGACTTGATAAGGCACAGGATAATAGCGTTGTCCTATCACGTAGTTTGCTGTCAGCATACTCGCATAACAAATGAGCGTGACCCAAGCCGCCGCTGTATAGCTATATAAAGGAATTAAAATGAGATTGAGGACAATCGTAATCACCGCACCACCTACCGAAATGTACGCGCCCCACTTGGTACGATCCGTGATTTTGAACCAAACAGAAAGCGTATAATAAAGCCCAATACAAACATTGGCAAGCAACAAAATAGGGACAACATGCAGTCCTTCCCAATAACTTGGATCTTGTATGAGGTGTTTAAAAATATCAATATAAAGTGTTACAGTTAGAAAGCCAATGATAGCTATGATAGCAAAAAATTTCGCGACATCAGCATAGAGTTGTTTAGCATTTGTTTCGGTTTTTTGTTTGAAAAAGAAGGGTTCTGCACCATATCGAAAAGCTTGTGTGAAGAGGGCAATCAGCATCGCCAATTTATAGACTCCGCCATAAATACCCAACTGCGCCTCGCGTTCTTCCTCCGAGCCAGGGGCGAGATAAATCATTGTTTTGCGGTCAAATACTTCATTGATAACATAAGAAAAGCCTACAATAACTAGAGGAAAGGCATAGCGCAACATTTTTTTCCATAAGTCTTTATCAAAATCAGCTAGTCTTACGCTAAGTAAAGTAGGGATATGCAGCAAAAAGGCAACAAAATTGCCGATTAAATTGGCTACTAAAATATAACCTATTCCAAATTCAGGATTATATATTTTTTGAATAAAATGGTAGCCGAGAAAATCTTCTCCTTGCGCAAGTATATAAGGACAGCCTTTCAAGAAGAAATAATTTAAGCCAAACATGAGTATAATGCTTGTCAGGCGAATGGCAGCAAAACGTATTGGGCGACTTTGCAAACGTAAGCGCGAAAATGGGATTTCATTGATGGTATCAACACAAAGAATAAGGATGGCTAGAACATAGAAATTGGTATGTTCTTCCTGCAAAGAAGCTGCTGCGATATAGGGCGAAAGTGGTAATAAAATAGCCGCCAACAAGAGGGTAGAAGCGACAATAGAAAGCATGCTGG
>CALGLY010000724.1 GCA_937959095.1 uncultured Saprospiraceae bacterium | reverse complement strand
GTATCAAAAAAGCGGCAGGTCACTAAAGCAGTGATGATGAGTAATCCATAATTTAAAATGCCCAAATGATCGAGATTCGCGCCTTTTCGGATAGTGAAAACACCGATAAAAAAGATCAATAGATTCGTAAGAATGAAAGGGAAGATCGTAGCTCGACCAAGTAGAAAGAATAGAATAAATACTAAAAAAACAGGCCCAATAGGCAGGACTTTATCCAATTTGCCTTGCTTGATGCGCCAATAGAGTAAACCAGTTGCAGCTAAAGAAAGAACCGCCGCTACTAAAAATTCAATGGAAGAGAAGTCTAACTTAGCATCTGCTAGTTCTTCCCAGAATACTTGAAAACTAAGCCCTAGCAACATTACTATAGTCCCAACTCCGCCTAATATCAAATAGCTATTATTACGCAATTTTCCAGCTAATAAAACACTCGAATTACCAATGAAGTAGAACAAACCAAATAAACTCATGTAGGCAATGACCATTAATTCTTCGTTCGATTTTATAAAAGTAATAAGTACAATAAGGAGCGAAATCGGAATCATCCAATTATGGAAAGTCGTAAAATTGCTTTTTGGGTATTTCTTCCAAAGCCAGTAATAATGTGGTAGCATTAGCAGTAACAAACTCCATTCATATACTGGATAAAAATGGCTAATTGCTACAGAATAATACGTAATCCCCACCAAATAGAACAAGGAAACAATCGAAGACTGCATAACATAAACCAATGGTAAGCAGAGTAACATCCAGGTAAGGACAAAGGAAGGTAAATCGCCAGAAAAGTTATAAACCTGACTAACCAAAGCTATGCTCGCCCCTACTCCAAAGAATAAAAAGGCGGATGAAGCTTCGCGCCAAGCGGTACTTTCTGCCTTTTTGCGTAAGGTATAGCCACATAATACCTGTCCTGTGAGCAAGGGCAAAAAGGCCAAAGCTGTTTTCGTGAAACGCGAAAGACTATCCCAATTATGCGCGATAATAAGCATGATACCTAAACCAAATAGAATAGCTCCCAATACACCAAAAACAGCAAAAAGGCGATTGCCCTTCGATGCTCCTTTTCCTTCATAATAGGTAGCTATTTGCTCGGCAGTTGCATCGGAGATAACGCCTGCTTCTAGCAATTCGGATAGGTCTTTGTGTATGCTCATTTATGTGAGATATGAGTTATAAAGTATGAGCTATGAGTGATGAAGTATTTCTAAGATACTCATCACTCATGATTCATCATTCATAACTATTTATAGACTTCCAAATTTTGTCCTTTATAGTTCGCAATGTATAAAACATCATCTACTAGCAGAACATCGGTTGGTTTTTGTAAATTGTCTATACTTTGTGCGAGTGTCCCATCTAAGGTATAAATTAGAACGCGATTATTTTCGAAATCCGTTACAAATACCTGACTTTCTGATACAAACAAACCTGTCGCGGCATTCATTACATCTTCCACCCCAATGAGTTGCAGAAAATTTCCTTGCTTATCAAAGACCTGTATACGATTGTTATAAGCATCTGCTACATAGATTTTATCCGAAGTGATTTGCACATCCGTAGGATAGTAAAACTGCCCTTTTTTGTTGCCTTCTTCTCCGAAACTTAGCCATGTATTGCCTTTGCCGTATAAGATTCGATGGTTATAAAAATCCGCAATTGCTACTTCATCACCGCGCACATCTACCCCCGCAGGTGCGTCCAAACTATCCTGAACAGGCAAAGTAGAGCGTTTTCCATCTTGTAATTTAATGATGCTATCCGAGCCATATTCTGGAATATAGACTGCTTCTCCATCGCTACTAATATGCATTGGGCGTTCAAATTCTTCTAAGGTCTCTACGATTTCACCCGCTTTTGAAATAGCGATTAGACGGTTATGGTCGCCATCCGAAATCCAAATCTTATCGTTTAGCACACTTAGTCCAATAGGCGTAATACCATCTAAGGCTAGGGTATTTGTTTTTGTCCATTGCTTTGGCTCACTACTACATGCACTAAGCACAGCTAGGAATAGGACGATATATAAAGCTTTATTTTTCATTTTTTTATTTAAAATTAGAATGTGAGAAAAGTGAGAGAAACGAGAGAGTGAGAAAAAAAATTTCTCAATTCAAATTTCTCACTTTCTCACACCTCTCTCTTTCTCTATTAAATTTACTTCACACGCTTATACTTGCAACAGCCTGGCAAACCTTTATAGACTTTATCATCTGCCTTTGCCGTCTTCGTATCGTGCCCCGATGTAGCAATTGCCTGAGCTACTGCTGCTTCTATATCAGCTGTTTTCGCTGCGGACGCATCGAATTTTAAATCAAGCATTTTGGTATCTTCATCCCAAGTCGCTAGTAAAACGCCTTCGGTATTTTTCGCTGTTTTTTCAATTCTAGCGCGACACATACCACAGTTTCCTGCTACAAAGAGTGATGCTTCGCCTACTTCAGCATAATCCTCCAAAGAAACCTCCTTTTGGTCGCTTGTCTCTACCGTTCCATCCACGCGTGTTACTTTTGCACTCACTGGCGTATAACCTGCTTTTTCTACTTGCGTAGTGATGCGCTCAATAGTCAAGCGTTCTTCCGCAGGAAAAGTGAAGCTGAATAAGCCTGTTTCCATTTCGATTTTTACATTTTTCAAGCCTTTAAACTCTTTAAATTTCTTCTCCAAACCATAGGCACAAAACGGACAACCGAGTCCATCTACTTGTATTTCAAATTGGTCTCTATCTCCATTTTTTTGTGCTTGTGCTTCTGTATTGAAACCTAGCATCAGTACTGTGAAAATTGCTATGATTGTGTATTTCATGATTTTATTTTTTTTTGTAAAATTATGGAATTGCCCAACTGCTAAATTGTAAAAGACCAATTTTACAATTCAACGATTCGACATTTTTTAAAAAACAATCCTTGTCCCTAGCAGCAAACTATATTTTCGTCGCTCGCTGAAAGGAAAAGTATTTTGAACTAAAGGAACTTGCACAGCAGCATCGAAGGTGAATCGCTTGATAGCATATTGGATACCTTGTGAATAAAGTAATTCAAAATCATCACGTTCTGTGAACCAACTGCTTTGATACTCGAAATATAGATTCAATTGATTGACTGGATAAACAGGCTTCAGGAGCGGTAAGCCAAAACCCATTTTCAAGCGAAATTCATCATCTTGATAATCCTTAACGATATTGTAACCCGCCTCAAAGGAAATACCATGCTTGATGGTTTCATAGCCAATGACTGCGCCATAATAGCCCTGGTAATGCCCTGTAGTGATGTCGTGAATATGCAAATCACGCTCACTCGTCGGGAAGGTTTGCAGGGTTTTTGCTACCACTCGTAGAGTCTTCGCCTTCCTATCCATCCGAAAAAGCTGGTATTTTGCTAACAATTGTACATCGCCAAGCCGATTACCTGTTTCCTCCGTATCATCATAACTATAAGTGACAAAAGGAATGTGCAAGGCTACCAAGCTATTGGAAGTTGGTAGATAATGTACCATCAGCGGTGCTTTCACAAAAGTACCTGACTCTGTTTTTCTAATCTCTGTGAGTGTTTTTATCAATACTGTTTTTGCCGATAACATGATAGGCTTATCGCCTGTAATGGGCGGCCCTTGTGCAAGCACAGTATTGCAACACCAACTTATAGCAAAACCTACTATAAGCATTATTGTGTGCTTCATTTTTGTTGTGTTTTAGATGTAAAAGAGTGCTGGAAGAAGATCACTTCACTACGAGAGCAGAGACCGTCTTTGGCTTCGCCTCGACTGCGAGAGCGTCCGTACGGACTGCGAGATTTTTTTAATTACAGATTATTAAATGCTTCGCATCTAATAATCCTATAAAAGTCTCTCAATCCTCGAAGAGGATGTTCTCGCAGTCGAGGCGAAGCCAACGACAGTCTCGCATCTCGCAGTTTATCCGCCTTGGCGGGCGTAGCGGTCTTAACTATTAACAGAGGAAAGACTGAATAAGAACAGGAATGTCCCTAATCAGAAGCGGAGGCTTATAATTTTGATACTTAACAATAGATGTAGTTGGATTATATTGAGGGAAGTAAGTCGTCACAAAAGCAACTACAAATTGGATTTGGCTTTTAGAGAGTGTAGGCGTTTCGACTTGGGGAATATCCGTATCTAATTGTACGTCGATGGATGTATTTTCGCAACAACCTTTCGTACCGTTTTCTACGGGGAGTTGGCAACAGGCTTTTTTATTAGCAACGCAAGCGTTCTTGCAGCAAGTTGCTTCTCCGAATACGCTAACGGCTGCTAAATTGCCTTGGCAAAAGTGCATATCAATCGTGAAACCCACCGATGTACAAAACATCAATGTGGCAAGCGCGAAGGCTACAATTTGATATGATTTTATTTTTACCATTATTCCTGAAACGCTTCTGTTCTTATTTTAGTTGTCTTTGAAACTTTATTTTGTCTTCACGACATGATTTGCTCACTCGTTCTCCCAAAACGACGCTCTCTATTTTGATAATTTAGAATAGCTTCGTAAAGGTTGTTTTTTCTAAAATCGGGCCAAAATATTTCTGTGAAATAAAGTTCTGCATAAGCAATTTGCCAAAGCAAAAAATTACTAATCCGCGTCTCGCCACTCGTACGAATAAGCAGCTCTGGATCGGGAATGCCCTTTGTTTCTAAAGAATTTGCAAAGACTTCCTCACTGATTTCATCAGGTTGAAGACTCCCATCTTTTACTTTATCTGCAATATCGCGCACAGCAGTCATTATTTCCCATTTCGCACTATAGTTTAATGCCAAAATCAGCGTCATGCGCGTATTGTCTTTCGTACTTTCTATACCTTCCATGAGGGCTTTGTAGCTTTTGGAAGGCAATTTTTTAATATCTCCGATGGCTTGTAATCGGATATTATTCTTATTCAACGTATTAATTTCCGAGCGAATGGTCTCTACCAGCAAGGTCATCAAGGCATTAACTTCAAAAGCAGGGCGATTCCAATTTTCTGTTGAAAAAGCATAGAGCGTCAAGTATTCAACTCCTAGCTCTGCAGCAGCTTCGGTCGTT
>CALGLY010000723.1 GCA_937959095.1 uncultured Saprospiraceae bacterium | reverse complement strand
TATCCGTGTAGCCAAAGGAAACACGATAAGGCAATATATCCCCGATACCACCTGCTAGGCTCAAGTTGTGATCCTGCCCAAAGCCAGATTGATAAATCGCATCTTGCCAATCGGTATTTTCTGCACCTAATAGTCCTTGTGCAGGATGATCTGCTGCAAATTGTTTGCCAATCAGCGTACGAAACTCATCGGCACTCAAGACATCAATATCTTCGATGCGATTACTAAAGGAAACATTACCTGAATAGTTCACGCTTACGCCTTTGCCTAGTGTTCCTTTTTTAGTAGTAATCAGAATGACCCCATTAGAAGCGCGTGAGCCATAAATTGCTGTTGCCGATGCGTCTTTTAATACGGTAAAGGTTTCAATATCATTTGGATTAATGAAGTTCAAGATATTTCTTGCGCCATTAACATCTCCATTATCTATAGGCACGCCATCAACTACTACCAATGGATCATTGGAAGCACTCAAGGAAGAACCACCTCGAATACGGATGGTAGAACCCTCCCCTGGTGCGCCACTGTTCGTCGTGATTTGCACCCCTGCCACTTTACCTGCTAAGAGTTCTTGTGGAGAAGAAATTGATCCTTTATTAAAGTCTTCCGTACTTACCGATTGGATAGAACCTGTCGCGTCTTCCCGCTTCACCGTACCATAGCCAATTACAACTACTTCATCCAATACCGTACCTGCTGATAATTGTACATCTAAGGTGTTCGATGTACCCACTGTTATTTCTTGTGCAGCATAGCCAGTATAACTTACTGTTAGCTGAGTAGCATCTGCTGGAAGGCTTAGGCTAAACGTGCCATCAAAATCAGAGACTGTTCCATTTCCTGTACCTGTCACTAGGATGCTTGCCCCTATAAGCGGTTCGCCATCCTCTGCATCTGTAATTGTTCCACTTATCGTACGTTGTGCAGAAAGTGTAGTACAAAGCAAGAAGAAGAGTACACTAGAAAACAGTGTTTTCAAGAGTAGTTTCATATGTTTCATTTTTTGCTTATAAATAGTAAGTTGTTCATACGCTTGGTTTTATACCAATCCATAGTTGGAATCTCCATTAATCCGAGGCGATTTTTTCCTTATACTTCGTTATTTTTCTTTGCCAGCCAAAAGGATACCGCAGAAAAATGCCTTGCCTAAGAAAAATATCGCTACTCAACTTAATAGACATTCCAAATATGGATTGGTATAAAACCAAATTAAGCCAATCGGAATGCTTTTCTTAAAAAATAAAGCTTCTATTTCGATTATAGGTGCAAAATATAATTTGAAATTGGCTATTTTGAAAAAAATAACAAAAAATCTTCAAAAGTGTGAATTGCAATCGTTTGCGGTGGAATTTTATTTTTGAAAAGCTCTAATTTTTAATATAAAAAAGTGAAATATGAAGTTTTTTTGCGGAAAATTGTTGCTGCCCTAACAGTGAGCACTTCAATATTTTTCACTCCTTTGTAAAAAAGGTTTTCGTAAACAAAAAGAGAATAATTCGTGATAAACAGGCTCTTAGGCAATAGCCGCATTGCGCCTGTCATGCTTGGTGGTGGTTTATTGCTTGCAGCGGCGGTTGCGGTCTTATTTGTGGATGAGGATTAGCGGCTTTTTGTTTGCATGATAATCTCCGTATTAGGTTTATCAAAAACTAATACGGAGATTATCATTTGTTTTGATTTTGTTGTTTATCATTAATCATATTGAGGGTATCTTGGATGCTCTCAATAAGTATTTGGTTCTCAAGTGAATTACTAAGCATTTTATTGAGTGTCCATTCAAGTCCATTATTTTCTAGTTCTGCCTCTTTCATTCGTACCCATTCTTTGAAAAACCAAACTTTGAATTTAGGATCTAACCATGCTGCAAACTCTAAAGCAATTTCGATATGTGCGTATGTCCCTCCTTTCCTTCCAACACTAGAAATGATACCAGTTCCTCCTCGTTCAATATATCTTGAAATAGTAATTCCTCTATTATTTCTTAAATCATCAAGAGAAAACATGGGGAATTCCCCATGTTTTCCATTTGCACACTCCCATTCTTCTAAGAAGAGCAAAGTACTATGATTTCTTAGCCAAGCTCTAATCAATTCGTTTGGCTGTCTATTTGTCTTTTTTGCAATATCTGTAAGCGAAAAATAGCCATCCTTTACTCTTACGGGTACTCCTTTTATTTATATCGAATTCATTATCTGAAGTTTTATCAAATTTATAGATTTTCATATTAGAATTATATCAAAGCTACTCTAAAAAAAACTATGTATTTCAAAACAAAGCCACCCGCAATAAATACCCATCCGCCGTCATATAGAGCGTTTTTTCATCAGGAGAAAGCGTACAATTCGCGGTGGCTTGTGTCGTTCGGATTCTACCTAGCAATTTTCCATCCGCTGCGATGACCCACACACCACCGGGCGCAGTAGCGAAAAGCGTGCCATTGGAATGAATTGCCATGCCGTCGGGTAAGCCTTTCATGCCTTCCTTGCCTACAAAAGGCGTAGCATCTTGCAAGATTTGGGCATTGCTTAGTGTCCCATCTTCTTGCAAATCGTAGGCCATGATACGCGCCCTTTCTGGGTCAGAAACAGCTACATAAAGCGTCTTTTCATCGGGAGAAAATGCAATGCCGTTGGGACGAGTGAGTTCGTCCGTCAATAGGTCTACGTTACCATCCACATTTCTGCGATATACGCCTTGGAAGGGGATTTCTTTATTCGGATCATCCATTTGCTTCGGTAAACCATAAGCAGGATCGGTAAAGTATAAATTTCCTTTTCTATCAAATACTAAATCATTCGGGCTATTGAATCGTTTCCCTTCATAAGTAGTAGCTAGGCTTACAAACGTTGGCTTGGGGGCATCCAAAGGCGCATCTAAATAAGCGACTTGTCGTTCTCCGTGTTGGCAGAGCGTTAGTCTGCCTTGCGCATCGAGGACTAAGCCATTCGAGCCGCCTTCAGGCAATTTCCCTTCGCCTAGATAGCCCGATGGTTCAAGATACAATTGCAAACTATCCGCTTCCGACCATCGCCAAATTCGATTCTCTGGCACATCTGAAAAGAGTAAACTATTCAATTTTTCCACCCAAACTGGTCCTTCTGACCACGTGAAGCCTTCGGCGAGAACTTCGATTTTTGCATTGGACGAAATAATACTAGAAAGTTGTTCATCTAAGACTTCGATAGAACCGATGCTTTTATAGTCTTCCTGCATTTTGGGTAGTTCTTTTACTTCTTTTGGCGTATTCATGCAGCTTGTAGATAGAAAAACCAAGAGAAAAAATAATCGTTTCATGCGTATGCTTTTGTATGCAAGTTACGAATCCGTATTGGAAGAAACGAGTAAAAAGACAATTGCAATCGTTTGCGGTAATTTTTTATTTGGTAAAGTAATCAGTTTTGTGATAGATTGTTTTTCTTTGAAAAAAGTATTTCGTTTTGTGATAATTATTCAAAGTTGAATTAATATGAAAAATAAGCTACTTCTCTTCTTGCTACTATTAACGACCACCTTATTCGCCCAAAGTAAAATAGACCGTATCGAGCCGCCAAACTGGTGGGCAGGCATGGAAAACGAAAACCTCCAATTGCTCATTCATGGCGACAATATTGGGCATTTGCGCCCAGCTATTGCTTATAAAGGCATCGCTATCGCACAGGTAATACGCGTAGAAAATCCGAACTATGTTTTTGTGGATTTGCGACTAGATGCAGGAGTAAAAGCAGGAAATGTATCCATTGATTTTTACGATGGCACAAGTAAAGTAGAAACGCAAAGCTACCCACTTTTAGCCCGCGGTGGCAAGGGACGCAAAGGCTTCGATAATAGTGATGTACTTTACCTTATCACTCCCGACCGTTTTGCTAATGGCGAGCCTGGAAATGATAATATAGATGGAATGCGCGAAACGGCAGACCGCAAAAATAAAGGAGGCAGACATGGTGGCGACATTCAAGGCATCATTGACAATTTGGACTATATCGCAGAGATGGGTTTCACGGCTATCTGGTTGAATCCTGTGCTAGAAAATGATATGGAGGAATACTCTTATCATGGTTATTCTACGACGGATTATTATAAGGTAGATGCGCGTTTCGGTACGAATGAACAGTACCAAGAATTGAGCCAAAAAGCAGAAGCAAAAGGCATCAAGCTGATAATGGATATGATTGTCAATCATTGCGGTTCGTTTCATTGGTGGATGGACGACAAACCAACGAGCGATTGGATAAATGAATGGTCAGAATACACGGGAACGAATCACCGAAAGGTAACGATTCAAGATCCTTATGCTTCTCAGCACGATTTGAAAATTTTCACAGATGGATGGTTTGTACCTACGATGCCCGATCTCAATCAGCGCAATCCTTTGATGGCAAATTACCTGACCCAAAATGCGATTTGGTGGATTGAGTATCTCGGTTTGGCGGGCATTCGTATGGATACCTATCCTTATCCTGATATGGATTATATGACGGAATGGACAGCGCGTGTGGCGGAAGAATATCCTGATTTCAATGTAGTAGGGGAGGAGTGGTTTGGTGATCCTGCGATTGTTTCTTATTGGCAAGAAGGCAAAACAAATCCAAATGGTTATACTTCTTCCTTGAAGAGTCTCATGGATTTCCCTGTGCAGGAAACGATGGTAAAAGCCCTCACTTCCGAAGAAAGTTGGGGGACAGGCGTGATACAACTCTACGAAATGATTGCCAAAGATTTTCTCTATGCTGATCCTAGTGTATTGGTGACGTTTCCTGATAATCACGATATGAGTCGCATTTTTACGCAAGTCAATGAAGACTATGATCTTTATCGGCAAGCGATGATTTTTACGCTCACGACGCGTGGCACACCACAAATTTACTACGGCACAGAAATCCTAATGAAAAACCCTGAATCAGGCGATCATGGACTTATTCGTTCCGATTTTCCTGGTGGCTGGCAGGGCGATAAAATCAATGGTTTCACAGGTAATGGCTTGACGGAACAAGAAAAAGCAGCTAAAACATTCACGAAAAAATTGCTCGATTGGCGCAAAACGGCAGATGTCATTCACAATGGAAAATTGATGCACTTCGCGCCGCAGATGCGTTCTGGTGTGTACGTCTACTTCCGCTACGATGAGGAGAATAAAGTGATGGTAATTCTAAATAAAAATAAAGGTAAAACCACTTTAGAACTTGCCCAATATGCAGAGATGCTAGAAGGTGTTTCTGCTGGCAAGGATGTGCTAAGTGGCAAGTCTTATGATTTGAAGAATGCGATTGATTTGCCGAGTCGAGAGGCATTAATTTTAGAGTTGAAGTAAGCGTTTATTTGTGGGACGCTTTTGGAAGCGTCCCACAAATAGCAAACACCACTTCCCAATTTTGTAGAGCAGTTGTATGATTTTTTTACAGGCTAAAATTACCATTTTTTGAATTCCTTGATACAACTTCTTATCTTTAGCAGAAAGAACAGACGCTAAACTTTCACTTAGCTGTTAGAAGCAATCCTAGCATCTGGCAGCTTGAAGGTAGTATCCGACATCTAAGATGAACAAGAAAACAATACTAGCCAACTTTTTTTTGCTTGCTATTTTTACATTGCAAGCGCAAGTTTGTGATGGCAACTTTGGCGATAATATCTTTGAAGCAGGTGATTTTGGAAGCGGAATGACCAATGTACTATTCACTAATCCGAATATTGCACCAGGCTATATTTATACCACTTCTGGTCCGCCGCGCGATGGAGAGTATATCATTACCAACAACACAGGCGCGTGGTCGGGTTTGTATCCCACTTGGGCAGGAATAAGAGATAATAGTGATGACCCAAACGGCTATATGATGGTCGTGAATGCCAGCTATGCCGAAGGTGATTTCTATGAGCAAACCATCACTGGGCTTTGTGAAAATACCCTCTATGAATTTACCGCAGATATTTTCAATTTAATAAGAATTCGAGTACCTGATCATATCCGCCCAAATGTTTCCTTCTTCCTAGATAATACACTTCAGTACACGACAGGCAATATCGAAGAAAGCGAGCGATGGCAAACCTATGGCTTTACCTTTATTACCTCGCCAGGGCAAAATAGTATGAAGCTTAGTCTTCGTAATAATGCCCCTGGAGGTATCGGCAATGACCTTGCACTAGATAATATTACCTTCCGACCTTGTGGCCCGACAGCACTTATTTTGCCACAAACCGTCGCCAATATATGTGAAGATGGCGAACCTATCGAACTAGAAGCCACCGTAAATGGCGATCAATACGAAAGTCTCCATTTTCAATGGCAACAAAGCATTGATGGCGGCTTGACTTGGGAAAATATTGAAGGTGCTACAACTAACACCTATTTGCATACTGAGCTTGCAGCAGATGATTACTACTATCGTTATTTGCTTGCAGGGCAGGAAGACAATGTTGAAAATGCAAAATGCCGTGTTAATTCTAATATCAAAGTCGTGCGGGTAGTGCCGAAATGCTATGCAATTGTAGATACAATTTGTCAAGGGCTGTCGTATGAAGTTGGTATGTCTTCCTATAAGGTAACTGGAAATTATATAGACACCTTGCGTTCCTCACTAGGCTGTGATAGTATTGTTAAACTAGATTTAACTATCGTCCCCGATAAAGGGATTCAGGTAGATACTACTATTCAACACCCTAGTTGTTATAACTATTCGGATGGTAGCTTTACCATTGACAGTATTCGAAACAGCTATTTACCTACTACAATTTATGTTGATGGCGTGCAGCAAAGAACAAATAGCTACGATAGCCTACCGTCAGGGATTTATCAAGTCCGTATTGAGGATACTTATGGTTGTTCTTTCGAGCGTGGTATGATTTTAGAAAATCCAAATCCCTTTGAGTTGGATTTAGGCAATGATCAGATTATAGATTTAGGCGAACGAACCTCTGTAGAATTGACGACTAGTCATTTACTTCAATCCTTAGTTTGTGCGGCTAGCGAAAGTCTGAATATTCCTATTGGCGAGGAGTGTTTGGGGCAATCTTTCCTGCCTAGTGCTTCGGGTGTTTATCGAGCCACAGCCGTTTCAGAAGCAGGTTGTATGGCAACGGATTCCGTCCAGATTTTTTTACGAGAAGTCATGCGCGTCTATTTTCCTACCGCCTTTTCGCCGAATAATGATGGAGTCAATGATTTTTTTAGTATTTATGGCGACGAACCAAATGTGCAGCGTATTGTATCCTTACAGATTTATAATCGCTGGGGAGGTCTTGTATTTGAAACAAACGATATCGCTCCCAATGATGTCAAGGCAGGTTGGGATGGTTATATCAGAAACAGTCCTGCCAAGTCGGATATTTATGCTTACCTCGCCAAAGTAGAATTTTTGAGTGGTAAAGTCATTCCTTTTCATGGTGGGTTAGCGTTGTGGCGATGAATTTAGGAAATGCTGAATTCGAATAAGGGAACAGGTGAACAATAAATTTACTAATTTTTCTTAGTAGTCAGTCAAGTTAATAATGTCGAGTAGATTTGAGTGTAGTTTGAACCTGAACAAGGCGGAGGTTCGTGATTATAGCTTGCTACATGAACGGTTCTCCAACGAAGTGCAGGCTCGAAATACGCCGAAGATACCCGACAGTATTAGCTTGACTGACTACTAAGCGCGGTTGCGTTTCATATATTCAATGATAGTTACACCTATCACCGTTGGTAATACCCATGGGACTACCATCCAATAACCAGTTAGATATTCCGAAAAAAACTGTCTTCCTCCGAAAGCAGCAAAGGCAGTATAAGCCGCTATTCCGCTTATTATCATGCCTGCAAAGTGCAATTCATAGCCATCTACTTTCAAGATTCTAGTCTTATAATAATCCCGCAATGCCTGTGCGCCTGTCACCAGACCCAGTATTCCAAAGATAAACATCAATATTGCATTTCCTCCTATAGTACAGCCATAAGCAATCAATAAAAGTCCAAAAACAACAAGTCCCCAACTGAACAGTAAATGTGTCCGTAAATAGGAAGCACTCACGCTTTTTTTCTGTTTCAGGGCAGCGATTCCATACCACAGCGGATTGGCGGTGATAATAGCAATGAACCCTAGAAAAGCAGCCGGTTCGTAGTAGCCAAGAAACACATTTTCAATACTCAATATTACAGAGGTAACTACCACTATCCACATCAAAATGACATAGGCTTTTCCAATTTTACGATGTAGATTACCTCCTTTCTTCGTGAAGATAGGCAGCCAAAATAAAATCAAACTTACTGCCCCTGCAAAAATATGTATGCTCAATAATCCTTTACTAATTGCTTCCATGATGGTATTGCTTTTTTTCAAAGAAAAGTACTTTTAGTATGTGATGCAAGTAAGTATAGCACTTCACTCTATAAATGGTATGAATAGTAACCTAAAGGGTTCTTTGGCAAGGCTTTGGGATGAATGGCAATCAATTTCAACTCGACTTTCGTCTTTTGCTAGTGGCTAAAGTCGAGCTAAAATTGTGCTATTTATTAATAGGCTTGTTACCCTTTAAAAAACACTCATCTG
>CALGLY010000722.1 GCA_937959095.1 uncultured Saprospiraceae bacterium | reverse complement strand
TCATTCATGGTAGCACCTGTAAGAGGTCCTTGTAAGAATACCTTAGGACGTACCGAAACGCCTGCGCAATCAATATCTAACTGGTAGTCACTAGCAGCACCTCCCCAGCCATCAATGAAAATGTAATACGTACCTGCTGCAAGGGTAATCGTAATGGTTTCATTATTTGTACCAGCATTCACACTTTCTGCTAAGAAAGTAGATGTTACATCACATCCACTCATTAGTAGTAAATCTAAATCCGTAGCTAAACCGCTTAACGTAATAGTAACACTTCCGCCTGAGGTAGTGAATTCAATGACATCTTCTGGACCAGAGTAGCCTGTACCATATTGCGCACCATTGTAATTATTATAACCATCTGTTTGCCCTACTGTACTGCCAGCAATGGAGTTATTCGCAAGGCAATCACCCGTTACAGAGCTACAAGCAATTGTTACTTGCGGTGCATTCCATCCACAGTCATTATCTGCTGTATCCGACTCCGCAACCGTACCATTATAGTTGATAATATAACCGATAAAATAGGTACCTGCTGGCAGACCTAAGGTACTTACATCCACATTCAGGGAGTGCGTGCTTGTACCACCAGAAGCTAATATTGGCACGGCATCCGTACCGATCAATAAATCGGCAGTAGTAATGGTAGCATCCGTAGAAAGATAGAATCCAATAGTTGTACCTGCTGCCATAGTTCCTGTCCCATTATTTTCAACTACTACTCCCGTAATATCAACAGTAGTACCCGTAACGGTTAGATTACCTAGAGTAGCGCAAGTTAAATTCACCCCTGGTACTTCCTCAAAGTGTGTCGTGCTGAATAATCCGCGTCCGTGTGTTGCTGCGATCAAGAAATTATCAACAGGGCGGAATTGTAGCATATCTGTACGCGTATTAGCGAGGTTTGCATTCGATGGTCCCCATGCACTACTTCCTCCATTTAGGTTATCTGTTGTCCAAACACCGAGTTCTGTTGCTAATAGCGCTTGATCGTTATTATTTGGATTGAATTCTGCCCAGCGTACAGGCATATCAGGTAAATCACCTTCTACACTTGTCCAAGAACCACCTCCATTGGTCGTTTCCCAAACGCTATTTGAACCATAGTTACTGAACGTTACTAAGAGGTGATTATCATCGCCTGTTTCTACTGCGATACTAGAAACATATCCTCCTGGGAAGCCATTTCCTGTACTACCTATCAACGTAGCTGTTGGAGCATTTGTATTGGCATTATCTACCCGCACAACATTGCCTCCATTGATACCAAAGAAGACTCGATTATTGGTGTTTGGTGAAACCATTACAGCAGAAACCGTACCTCCAAAGGCAGCGACTGCATTCGTTCCCGTAGTATTGCCGCTTCCTACATTTCGAATATAGGCATAGCTATTGTTAGCATCCGCAGCATATAAAATGTTGGCATCACTATCATAGTCTGTAGGATTAATGAAGCGACCGTTGCTATTTAGATTTACAGTACTATATGATCCCCAAGCATTATTAGTAATCCAGTAATAATTATAGACATAAGAGGTAATCTGAATATTCGGATTATCTTGATCAATGTGGCAAAATGCGCCATCACCCCCTGTCACTTCAGTCGTTGCATTCATAGCTGGACTAAGATAGCGATGTGAGCCATTATCTTGTGCGCCTGCCAAGAAACGTGTTGCACCTGCTTCATTGGAAGTAGCACAGGCGTAGAATTGAGTAATATTGTAGCCTTTGTTCTTAGATACCCAAGAAGGAAAACTTCCCGTATTATTGGTATCCCCACTATAAAATAATCCACCATCACAGCCTATAATCGCTTGTGATGAACTACCTGGCATATAGACCATATTATGAATATCCGCATGTACATTTTGTGCTACACCATACCCCGCTGCACCGAATAAGGACCAAGTGGTCATCTGAGTCCAGTTGTTACCTGCATTAGTAGAGCGTACCGCGTCTACTCCACCTATGTAAATAATATCAGCATTATTAGGATCCACAGTAGCCATTAGGTCATACCATGCTTGGCTTCTTGTAAAGGTAGAATTAGATCCCTGATCTATGATAGTTGGAATAGATAAAGAAGACCAAGTAATGCCTGCATTGCCTGCGGCATTATCGGAACGGAAAATACCTGTTACATCATAAGAACCAGCTCCTTGACATACTACATATACTCGATTCGCATTGCTTTGAGAAGTTGCTAGTTTTATACGTTCAAAAGAACCAGGAGGTGTAATATTAGTCCAAGTGCCACTATTACCAGCATTCGCTCCATGTGTAGCAACATCTGATTTCCAAACCGTTCCTGCACTAAAGATACCCTGCGTAGCATAAATATCATTATCTCCGCCTATTTCTAAATCTGCAAAACGACCTGCTAAGACTTGTGTCCAATTTGTGCCTCCATTCGTAGATTTGAAAAGCCCGTTGCGTGTAGCTGCGTATACATTGCCACTTGCATCTACAATTACATCTTGTACATAATAGAAATTGCCATTATTTGTAGAACCTATCTGACTCCAGTTATTACCGCCATCAGATGTTTTCCAAATACCAAGTCCTCGCACAGCATCTACATTCCCCCAGCCTTCACCTGTTCCAAAATACATAGTATTAGGTGTACTTGCATCTTGCGCGATTGCAGTAATAGCTAAATTATCGAAAAAATCATCGATTTGTGTCCAAGTAGGTGTACCTGCTAAGAAGTCAGTTGTCTTCCATAAGCCACCTGCTACACCACCTGCCCAAACCGTATTATTGCCACTATCATTAATATCTACAAGGATAGCGCGCGTTCGTCCTCCCACATTATCTGGTCCGCGTTCTTCCCAAGTGATACCAGGAATTGGTGCAAAATTATTGTTTAAATGTTGCCGAGTAATTTCTCTTGAATTGATAAGACGTTCTGTAGGAATAGTGTTGGTGCTTAGGTCATGGGTTTTGTCATATTCTTGCTCAAAGGCATATTGAATACGTTGTTCTTTAGTAAATTTTTTCTTGACATTTTTATTCGTTGAGCTATTTGAATGAAAATAGTAAAAACTGCCTACTAATACTGCGGACAGTATTAGTATAAATAAGGTACTTCTAGATAACATTTGGATGTGTTTATATGTGTTACAAATTTATACGAATTAGAGTATGCTTCATAAGTCTTACTGACTCTGAACCACTACCTAGTACATCAAGCTGCATCACAACTTGAATACTTAAGAGAGTAGGTAAAAAATAACCTGCTCTCTAAAATAAAACTTATGGACTATTTAATTTTTAACGTACCTAAACTAAAATAAAAAATGGTTTATTAGTTGCAATATAAAACGGCAAAAGAGAGTTTCCTCTTGTTACTTATTTTGCTGATAGCGCAAATGTATAAAATAAAATAAGATGTGAATAAATACTTTACGAAATTTATTTAATTCATTCCTAAGAATAAGATGATTGAGTAGATGGAGCATTTGACCGCCTAAATGGTCAAATGCTCCAACAGTAAAAACAGGATCCATTAATTCAAAAAAAGAGTGTATTAATTCAGCATGACGGGCAAGCCAGTCATCACACTCAAATGGTTTCTATGTTTTATGGCGACATGGTACATTCCTGCGGTCACTCCTGCCATTTTTAGTGTAGATATTCCATCCGTACTGACTACGTCTCCGTCGCGTTGTACGAGTGCTGCGCGTGTTGCGATGATGGTAGTAGGTGTCACTGGGTCGCGTAGCTCTACTAGTACCCAATCTACGATAGCATCATTCCCTGTGCCACCTAGAAGTGATGGATTGAACATTTCTCCATTGCCTGTGCCATATGGTTCAGCTGTTGGTATTAGGCTTGCTGCACGTAAGTCATCATTCATAAGCATGCCACTAAGCGGGCCTTGCAACAATATTTTAGGCTGCAGGGAAACACTCGTAATATCAATAGTACGTGTACACTCTGCATCACCTCGCCCTTCGTGTAATTGTGTCACAATGCTTGTGACTGCCTCACTAGTGGTAACGGTATAAGTTCTGCAAAGTGTATTGTTACTATTTCCTGGAAGAAACCCACCGAAAGAATATCGTAACACATTCCCAGTAGCAACCCCAGTGTATACGTCATTAGCAGTAGTTG
>CALGLY010000721.1 GCA_937959095.1 uncultured Saprospiraceae bacterium | reverse complement strand
AGAACTACTTACTCTTCACAGGCATCACGCTAGGTATTGGCTTGATGAATAAATACACCATCCTTATTTGGGCATTTGGATTATTGCTTGGTTTGTTGTTGCATCAACGTGCGCGCCTATTCAAGGATAAGTGGCTTTATATTTCAGGCTTACTTGCCTTGTTTATTTTTCTGCCCAATATCATATGGCAAGTGCAGCATGGTATTCCATTTCTAAGTCATTTACAAGAACTAAATGAAAGCCAACTAAGCACTTTAGATACCTTTGCTTTCGGATTAGAACAACTCAATTATCCACTTACAGGCTTGGTGAGTTTAATCGGACTTTGGGGATTATTTACACAAAAAACTTATCGCTCTATCGGGATAGCTGCGGTAGTTATCTTTGGTACGATGTGGTTGTTGCAGTCAAAGCCTTACTATGTATTCGCGCTTTATCCTGTATTATTTGCGGCTGGGGCTGTCCAAATCGAGCAATGGTTACAGAAAAAAAATCCAATATGGACGTACCTAATTGCTGCTCTTATTTTGCTTCCTAGTTTGCCATATATTCCACATCTCACGCCCTTGCTTCCTATCGAACGCTATGTGGAATATGCCAACCTAAGCGAAGAAAATGGGCGAATAACCAACCTCACAGGCGATTATGCAGATATGTTTGGCTGGGAAGAAAAAGTACAATTAGTAGATAGTGTTTATCAATCGTTGAGTACAAGCGAGCAAGCGAATTGTGTGTTATGGGCAGAGAACTATGGCGAAGCAGGCGCGTTAAAAATATTAGGCAAAAAATATGGATTGCCCAATCCGATAAGTCGGCATGGCAGCTTTTGGACATGGGGCTACGCCAATAAAGACGCTACGCTCTGGATTAGTCTCGGCAATGAAGCGGATGCCGTGGAGTATATTTTTGAGGAGGTAGAATTAGTAAAAACGATTTATCATAGCTACGCAATTGATGAAGAAAATGGGATTCCCTTATATCTTTGCCGAAAACCCAAAATGGACATAGCCGAGTGGTGGAAAGCTTATGAGCCTTATATTTTTAACTAATAGTCGTTCAAATCTTGAAAAGAGAGAATTTCATTATATTTTTGATTTGGATAATAGCAGTGATTATTGCCAGCTACTTCAATGGTATTAGGACAGAAAAGTTACGCTATAAATTTCATGCTAGCCAGATTGAAGGTATTATTACTTATAAATATAGCTCAAGTGGAGGGGATCGAATCAGTATCAATGAGGAGGAAGAAAAACGCTATGTTTTTGTGCAATACAATCAAGAAATTGGGATGCATTTCTCCAGTTTTTTAGAGCTTGGAGATAGTATTTTCAAAGCACCACAGGCAGAATTACTGTATTTATTTAAGGAAGAAAAAATGTATGCATTTAAAATAAAAAAAAATAAACAACGATGGAAACCAATAAAGTAATAGATGCCCTTTTGGGCGTAGCAGTAGGAGACGCAATAGGCGTGCCATTTGAATTCAAATCGAGAGAAGAAATGCAACAACATCCAGCAAAAGGAATGACTGGATATGGTACTTATAATCAACCCGAAGGCACCTGGTCAGACGATAGTTCTTTGACTTTTTGTCTAGCAGAATCCCTAGTGCAGGGGTATGATGTAAAAGATATATCCGAGCGTTTCATACGATGGGAAGGGGAAGCTTACTGGTCGGCTAGAGGAGAAGTTTTTGATATTGGAATCACTACCTCAAGAGCAATATCAAGACTTCATCAAATTATAAAAGAAGGAGAGCTAGAAGAACTCAAAAAACAGAAACTCTATGGCGATGAATACGACAATGGCAATGGCTCGCTCATGCGAATTATTCCTTTGTTATTTTACATCAAAGGCAAAGCCATAAAAGAGCAATTTGATATTATTTGGGAAGTCTCTGCTTTGACTCATCGGCATATCAGAGCAGCTATGAGTTGCTTGATTTATCTAAAATTGGCAGAAAAATTGCTAGAAGGGAAAGATAAATTAGCCGCTTATCAAGACACCAGAAAAGAGATTGCAACTTTTTGGGAGACCATAGATTTTGATAAACAAGAACGAACGCACTTTGAAAAAGTAATTCAAAATGATGTTCGCGACACCAGTTTGGAAGACCTAAAAACAGGCGGCTATGTGATAGAGGTACTGGAATCTAGTATTTGGTTTTTCTTGATGAAAGACAATTACAAAGACACGATTATTTCCATCATCAATCTTGGACATGATACCGATACCTCCGCCGCAATTGCTGGTGGTTTAGCAGGTATCTACTACGGACAAAAGAATATGCCTGAACATTGGATTACTTCCCTCGCAAGAATGGAAGACATCCTTGAATTAGGAAATAAGTTGAATCAGAAATATAGTTCAGAATAGCTTTTTTTTGTTATTACTCGGATAGTTTGGCTTGAATTTCTATTCAAGCCAACCAGAGGTTGGTAAACCTGAATGTGTTTTCGAAACTCTGTTTCGTCCTGCACATAGACAAAAGCGACACTCGAAACGGAGTTTCGATAACGCGTTTCGACTTGAATAGGAATTCAAGCCAAAGAAACGACATCTCCCCGAGTAGTAACCGTCATCAACAACTAACAATTTTTACAATACAATAAATCCTATGCTACAAACGCACAACCCGACACAGACAGCAGCTTGGGCAGCACTCACAACCCACTTCGAGACCATCAAGGACACGCATATGCGCGAGTTATTTGCGAAAGACAAGACGCGCTTCAAGCAATTTTCGATACAATTTGAGGATATTCTAGTCGATTATTCCAAAAATAGAATCACGCAAAGCACCCTCGATAAATTGATGGATTTGGCGCGCGAAATGCAGCTAGAAGATGCCATCAAGCAACTCTTTTCAGGAGCAGTTATTAATGCGACCGAAGGGCGTTCTGTGCTGCACGTGGCTTTACGGAATCGCTCGAATAGACCGATTCATATAGACGGAAAAGACGTGATGCCCGATGTGAAGGGCGTTCTAGCACAAATGGAAGCCTTCACGAATAAGCTACACTCAGGCGAGTGGCGCGGCTATACGGGCGAGCGCATCACGGATATTGTGAATGTAGGTATTGGTGGTTCGGATTTAGGGCCTGTAATGGTCACCGAAGCCCTGAAACATTACCAAGGAAACATCCGTCCACACTTCGTATCGAATGTAGATAGCACGCATATCGTGGAGACTTTGAAAGGGCTCAATCCTGCGACGACGCTTGTGATGATTGCTTCTAAGACCTTCACTACACAAGAAACCATGACCAATGCCCATAGCGCACGCGATTGGTTTTTGGAAACGGCAAAGGATGAAACTCAAGTAGCGAAGCACTTCGTTGCAATCTCTACGAACATAGCAGGCGCGAAGGCATTCGGTATAGATGAAGCGAATATTTTTGGCTTTTGGAATTGGGTAGGCGGACGTTATTCGCTCACCTCTGCCATTGGTTTGCCGATTGCGGTAACGATTGGTTTCGATAATTTCAAAGCTTTGTTAGAAGGCTATCATGCTATGGATGAGCATTTCAAGACAACACCTTTCGAGCAGAATTTGCCTGTCATTTTAGCCTTGCTAGGCATTTGGTATAATAATTTCTTTGGCGCAGATTCGCACGCGCTCTTGCCTTACGATCAATATTTGCATCGTTTTCCTGCCTATTTTCAGCAAGCCGATATGGAGAGTAATGGCAAATATGTCGGGCGCGACGGCAAGCGCGTAAACTACCAAACTGGCCCAATTATTTGGGGAGAACCTGGTACGAATGGGCAACACGCCTTTTATCAACTTATCCATCAAGGCACAAAATTGATTCCTTGTGATTTCATCGCACATGCTGTTTCACAGAACCCAAGCGGTGATCATCACGAGAAATTAATCGCTAACTTTTTCGCTCAAACGGAAGCCCTGATGATGGGCAAAACCGAAACGAAAGTAGTAGCAGAACTCGAAGCCGCAGGCAAAACGACTGCCGAAATCGCCGCTTTGAAAGCCTTCAAGGTATTTGAAGGGAATCGCCCAACGAACTCTATTTTGATGAAGCAACTCACCCCACGCGCACTAGGCAGCCTAGTAGCGATGTATGAGCATAAAATATTCGTGCAAGGAGTACTTTGGAATGTCTTTAGTTTCGATCAGTGGGGTGTGGAATTGGGGAAACAACTCGCCAAACAAATCCTTCCTGAACTGCAAGACGATAGCACCGTACAGTCGCATGATGGCTCTACGAATGGGCTGATTAATGCGTTTAAGGCGATGCGCTAGTATTTTATTTATCAGCTAACTTCAGCTAATAGGTTGAAGTTAGCTGATAAATCGTAGTCTTCAAAAGTCTTGCCGCTTTTTTATAGATTAGGTCTGAATGCAATGTTTTTGGAGTGAACAAGCATTCAGATATGACATATTTGCCAAATATATCATATCTGAAAACACTGAGTGAATTTGCATTACGCCCTAAAAATAGTATTTTGTACCCGACAAAAATTCCGAAAAAGAACAAGTAGCAATAGACTACTACTAGCAGAACACTGGAAACTATATGAATGCAGAAGCACACCGCCGTATTAAAGAAAATAGAAAATCAAAAGACCCTTTTTTAAATCTTAGTAATTTAGAGCTTACCACTATTCCTAAAACGATTGAAGATTTTGTTTGGTTAAAATGGCTTTCTCTTGGAGAGAATCAGATTAGCGCAATAAGTGGGTTAGAGAAGCTAGTAAATTTACAGGCGCTTTATCTTTATCAGAATCAGATTAGCGAAATAAGCGGTTTAGATAAGTTAGTAAACTTACAAATTCTTTATCTTGAAGACAATCAGATTAGTGAGATAGGTGGTTTAGACAAGCTTGTAGATTTACAAACTTTTTCTCTTCATCAAAATCAGATTAGCGAAATAGGTAGTTTAGACAAGCTTGTAAATTTAAAAACTCTTCATCTTAATCAAAATCAGATTCGCGAGATAAATGGTTTAGAGAAATTATCGAACTTACAAATACTTGCACTTTGGGAGAATCAGATTAGCGAGATAAGTGGTTTAGATAAGCTTTCTAATTTACAACTTCTTGACCTTGA
>CALGLY010000720.1 GCA_937959095.1 uncultured Saprospiraceae bacterium | reverse complement strand
ATGAATAGAGTTACGTAGATGTACGTATAAAGGTTGCTTCTAATATTGCGTGTTAGGAGTTTACCGTTTATTACGACACTTTACTATTGCCCTAAAAAGCCCTATTTTTGTGGAAAAGGAAAATTATGCAAAAAACATTGCTATCGCGCATCACTCTAAACCCAGCAATTTCATTCGGAAAACCCTCCATTCGGAATATGCGCTATTCGGTAGAGATGATTTTGGACTTACTCTCCGCAGGTATGACCAATACAGAAATAATTGAAGATTATCCTGATTTGGAAGCAGAGGATATTCAGGCGTGTTTGTTGTTTGTGGAAAAATAAAAATACTAAGCCACCGCATATTCCGTCAAAGGACGCACAGAAGGCGGCTGCAACCCCAGTACAATATCCGTTTTTGGAATACCGCGTTCTACCAATTCTTCTGCAATGAGAATATCAGTACGATTTTCTTGAATCCATACTTTGCCATCTATCAAATCAAAATGAAAGACCGCACTAAAGGTATAATCATCTCCCTTCCAACCTCTGCGTAGGAATTGAAAATGTCCACGTTCGGTATCTGCAATCACTATATTTTCGATAGGGTCATCAGTATGCGTCCAACGTTTCGCGTAATCTTGGATGGTTTTTAGCAAGATGTCTTCGTATTTTTTTACTGCTGCCATTTTGCAATTTTTATTTTATTTGGGTCAAAGATAAGGAGTTTTATATCGCTATGCTCAATAGTTTTTAGGAGTAGTGGCAAACGTTCAATACGTTTATAGGCAATCAAGGGTAAGGCTAGAAATAAGATTCTGTCCGCTTCCACTTCTTGTAAGCCGACGCGATAATTGATGAATTGCCCGACTGCCGTATGAAAATCTGAAATCACACTTTCTCGAAGAAAACTCTTGATTTCTACTGCTATTTTTTGATTGTTTTTTTCTGCAGCAATCATCCGTTCTGCACCTAAATCTATCTCGTAGTAGTTGATGTCATTAAGTTGAATTTTATAAGGGTCGTGCGTGATTGTCCAACCGTCCTTTTGTAAGGCTTCTACTACGAGTTGGTGATATTTGTCTTTTGCCATTCCTTGTTGTCTTTACATCTTCATAAATCAGGGAAACGATGTTTGTTTTTCTCCCACCAACCTGCTTTAGCTTCTTTCGCTAAGGTATCTGCATCTGCTTGGGTGGCTTTACTTTGGCTTACAGCCTCCTTGAAAGCAAGATAGTTTACTAAACGCTGCAAGCCACTTATATCTACATTGGCAGGTAGACGGATGATGATTTCTTGTGCTGTTCGTTCTATTGTCATAAATTCATGATTTCAGCATACAAGTTACACGAATTTTGAAGAAAAGACAAGAAATTGCTATCCCGCATCACTTTAAACCCAGCCATTTTATTTGGCAAGCCTTCCATTCGGAATACGCGCTATTCGGTAGAGATGATTTTGGATTTACTTTCCGCAGGTATGACCAATGCAGAAATAATTGAAGATTATCCTGATTTGGAAGCAGAGGATATTCAGGCGTGTTTGTTGTTTGTGAAAAGCTAAACCTTAATATTGACTAAACCAAGGGTAGTTAAAGAAGATATTGTTCTAGCATTTTTATCGCCTAAATTGCGTGAGATTTCTGACTATGGATTGATATTAATCAATCCAAAAAAAAATCCCCTTTCATATTCAATATGAAAGGGGATTTTTTACAAAACGAATTTCCTTAGTAACGGTCGAAAAATAAGTTCCCGATTTCGACGCTTTAGTTTTTTGTCCAGTTTTTGCTTTGAAAATAGGAGCATATCTGGATATATGACTGTTTTTAAAGTGAAAAATGGGCTAAAAAGAAATAGTCCAAATCTGGAAGGTATTATTTGACCGTTACTTACCAAGATTTCTTATGAAAATCAGAAGCACCTGATGTATTCACATTTTGCTTCGATGGATTACCGTAAAGATAAATATCACTTGCGCCGCTTGCATTGGCATCTATTTCTTCTTTCACATGTACGTATACATCTGAACCACCTGATGCTCTCACTTCACAAACCGCCACATTAAGTTCTTTAGCTTCTATATCACTACCGCCACTACTCACGAAATGTGCATGTGCTACATCTCCTTTCAAAATAGCATCTGAGCCACCACTTGTCACACAGTCGAGTTCATTTACATCTAAGGTAAGTTTTACATCGCTGCCACCGCTTGTACTTATTTTTAAGTTATTAGCAGAAATTGTGTTTTTACTATATATATCCGAACCACCACTAGAGCTAATACCCGCTATATCAGTCATATTCACATGTACTTTCATCGCTGTGGATTTAGAAATGGATTTTTCGACATACATTTTCAGTACGCCTCCTTTTACTTCTGTTATTATTTGCCCAAGTAAATTTTCATCCGCTTCCACTACCACACTTGTTGAGTTGCCTTGTGTAACATATACATCCAAGCCACTTGCTGCCGAAATGCGGTCAAAGCTTCCTACTTTGCGGTTTTCTTCTACCACATTTCCATTTCCTTTAGTTCCACCGCCCCAGCCCCATTGTGCTTGTGCTGTTTGAAATCCGATGATAAAGCAAGCCGTTAGGCATAAGATAATTAATTCTTGTTTTTTCATTACAATCAGGTTTTAGTATTTTTTTATTAGTGTGATTTCTGTCTCCAATGACATTTCTTTAACACAAAGGTTGCATACCTTAGTATCTTGTAAACAAAGAAATGAAAAATTTAG
>CALGLY010000719.1 GCA_937959095.1 uncultured Saprospiraceae bacterium | reverse complement strand
CAGGTTCTACTACATCTATAAATTTAGAGAAATGTGCCGTTTCTAGTATCACCGCTTTGGTATTGGGATGGTCTTTTTGGTAGTCTTTTACTGCATTATAGCCCACTGCGCCATGCGGATCTATGATATAGTTATAGGTGTCAAAGACTTCTTTTACCCCTTGTCTAGTCAATTCATCATCACAGGAGTAGCCTGATATAGTGTCTTTCATGATGTTCCACGTGGAACATAGGTTTTGCATTCGGGCAAAATTAGACGGACTTCCTACATCCATAGCATTAGAAATAGTAGGAATAGAAGGCCTGGGAAGGTATTCACCAGTACTCAAATAGCTAGGAACTACATCATTTGCATTGGTCGCTGCCATGAAATGATGTATAGGCAAGCCCATTTTCTGTGCAAAAAGACCTGCTGTTAGGTTGCCAAAGTTGCCACTAGGTATGCAAAAAACTACATCTCTATCATCTTTTGGTAGTTGTTTATAGGCTTCAAAGTAGTAAAAGGACTGTGGAATCAGTCGTGCTATATTGATAGAATTGGCAGAACTAAGGCGTAGATGCTTATTCAAGTCTTCATCCAAGAAGGCTTTTTTCACCATAGCTTGGCAATCATCGAAGGTTCCATCTACTTCCAAAGCTGTAATATTCTCACCCAAAGTGGTCAATTGCTTTTCTTGCAAAGCACTTACCTTACCAGAAGGGTAGAGTATAATTACATTTATACCTGGTGTTTTATAGAATCCGGCAGCCACAGCACCACCCGTATCTCCCGAAGTAGCTACTAGAATAGTCAGTTCTTTATCTTCTCCTTTATTGAAATAGCTCATAAGTTGCGCCATGAATCGCGCACCGAAATCCTTAAAGGCTAAAGATGGTCCATGAAACAACTCCAATATATACTTCGATTCATCGAGTGCAACAACAGGTGCGGGAAAATTCACTGCATTCCGCACTAGCATATAGAGGTCTTTTTCAGGTATTGCTCCCTGTAATAAGGTTCGGCATACTTCATAGGCAATAGTTGCAAAAGGATAATCTTCCAACTTTCTAACAAATTCCTTCGATAGGGCAGGGATTTCTTTCGGCATAAATAAGCCATTATCATCCGGCAATCCTTTCAAGACAGCTTCCTTCAAGGAGACATATTGGTCAGGACTATTGGTACTATATAGTTTCATCTTTTATAATTTTGGTATTAAGCCCGCCTGCTCCGCGAACGGGCAGGTATCAGGTATCAGGTATCAGGTATCAGGTATTAAGAAAACTACTAAGAAGACTTAATACCTTGTACCTAATACCTTTTATCTCTTAATGGCACCTTCTTGATTGATGCCTGAAATGAATATTTCGCTTCTTACTTTATTATCAAAGAAGGTTTGTTGCATCGCCTTGGCTACATTTTCGGCAATGAGGGTATTGGCACAAAGTGCGAAAATAGAAGGTCCAGCTCCTGAAATACTACAACCCAATGCACCATTCTTTAGTGCTGCATCTTTCACTTCATAGAAGTTAGGAATCAATTTGGCACGTTGTGGCTCTATGATTACATCCTGAAGAGACCGACTGATAAGGTCGAAATCCGAATGAAACAAGCCAACAATCAAACCACCAAGATTTCCATTTTGCTGAATATGTTGTTTCAAAGAAGTCGTATCACTCAAGATAGCACGAGCATCTTTTGTAAGAATCTTAATCTTAGGATGCACAACTACCACTTGCAATCCCTTCGGAACAGCCAAGCGATGCACATCTAAAGTTGGATTATCTCGAATCAGAATGATACCACCTATTAAGGAAGGTGCAACATTATCGGCATGAAATGCGCCATCTGCAATCTGTTCGCCTTCTACTGCAAAGCGAAGCAATTGTCGTTTTTCGAGTGGGCAACGAAAGAGTTCGTTCATCGCCATCACACCTGCTACGGCACTTGCAGCACTAGAACCAAGTCCACTACCGAAAGGCATCTTCTTATGAATCTCCATTTCAATACCACGCTCTTCTTCTCCGATATGTTTTAGAAATTGCATAGCGGCAAATCCCGCAGTATTCTTCTCTAACTCGTAGGGGAGTTTTTTTCCTTTCGTTCCTGTGATAGCAGTAATTCGCAAACCGGGTGTATCCGAAAAACGTGCAATGATTTCGTCGCCTGGTTTATCTAGTGCAAAGCCTAGTATATCAAAACCACAAGCTACGTTTGCTACCGTGGCAGGTGCAAATACTTTTAGGCCTGTTCTCATTAATATATTATGATTTTTGTTAATATATAATATTCCAAAGGCAAGATACCGTTATTCTAAGATATGATGAATGGCTCTTTGCAAGAATTGGGCAGCAGCCTTTTTGATTACGGATTGTATAATAGAACGCAGAGGCGCGGAGGCGCAGAGAAATATTTATAATGGACAGGCGAACTTGAAGTCGAATACCTATAGAGCAAAAATGTTTTCTAAAATAATCAACTAATATTTTAGTTTAAATATCTTTCAAAACTTGCATCAACTAATATTTTAGTTTAACTTTGAACTAAAATATTAGTTACATGAAAAAACTAGCCAAGCGAGAAGAACAATTGATGCAAGTACTTTGGCAATTAGAAAAAGCATTTGTCAAAGAAATCATCGAGGAGCTACCCGAACCGAAACCACATTACAATACGGTTTCTACCATGATTCGGATTTTGCAGAAAAAAGGATTTGTAGGACATGACGCTGTTGGCGGTTCCCATCAGTATCATCCACTCATTTCTAGAGAGGCATATCTGGAAGATGTACTTGATGGCTATTATGGCAATTCGTACAAAAGCCTAGTCGCGCATTTTGCAAAGGGGGAAAAAATATCGCCAGCAGAATTAGAAGAAATTATTGAAATGATAAAAGGGAAAAAATAGCACTTCGACATTTCTAGCAAATTCATTTTCAAAATCATATAGGCAAAATCATGATACCATATACGCTGCACGTCGCGCTCCTCTTAGTTGGCTTTTTTCTGCTTTACAAATTGTTACTTGAAAAAGAAACCTTTTTTTTGCTCAATCGATGGATGTTACTGTTCGGTGCTATAATTTGTTTTTTACTTCCCCTATATCAAATTCCACAAGAATTTGCAAGCTGGCAAGCCGTTACCACTTTAGGAACGGAAATTTCGTCGCTCCCAAATACGGAAATTGCAAATTCTACTCCAATAGAAGCAATTGGAGATATTCGCACAAAAAATACAGCTTCGCCTAGTGAAGCCACAAAACCTAATTTATTTTCCAATTTTGATCTTTGGCAAAGTCTATGGTACATCTATTTGGCGGGACTATTTCTTTTTGGAATTAATCTATTGATACAATTAGGAACACTGATTTCTAAAATCATTCGACTCCCAAGTTTGAAAGATGAAGGCTACCGAATTGTGGAACTCGATAAAGATGAACCGCCTTATTCGTTTTTGAATTTCATCTTCATCAATCCTGAAAAATATGAATGGGAAACCTACAACCAAATTATCGAACATGAAAAAATTCATATCCAGCAAGTGCATAGTTTGGATATGATATTGGCAGAAATCTTGGTGGTGCTACAGTGGTTCAATCCTGCCGCTTGGCAATATCGAAAACTCATCGAAAACAATTTAGAATTTCTGACTGATAGCACTATGCTAGGACAAGGCACTGCGCCAAGTTCTTATCAACTGAATTTATTGAAAGTGTCAGTACCGCAATACCCGATTGGACTGGCTATGAATTATAATCAATCATTTTTAAAAAAACGCATCAACATGATGAATGCAAAGAAATCATCCGTTCGTTCTAGTTGGAAATATTTAATACTATTTCCTATTCTCGGTTTATCCGTTATTGCTTTGAATCCCGTGAAAGCAACTACTCAAGAAAAACAAATCTCCCAAACAGAACACCAAACTGTTAAATCGGAAAAAGAAGAAAAAAAGGCAACCGCAAAAAATGAAACAGTAAAATCAAGCTTCGATTCAACTACCGATGGAGCAAGAGGAATGTGGTATGCAGAACGCGATGGGGCTGAAATTTGTATCCGTTTTGAAACTATGTCGAAGACTTCCATATGGTCATGCACTAGATGTTTTGATGTCAACGAATTTACTGGTCTATCAGCAGGAAGTACTGCAACGAAATTAACAAGAGATGCAGGAGAGGTAAACTTCAACAAGGTAATTGGTAGCGAAGGCGATTTTGGGAAGTATAACTTTACCATCAATGAATCCTTTCAAAATTATTTGAAGCAACAACAAGGCTACTCCAATATGGAAGATGAGTTATTGCTTCATCTATTCATGGCGAATATCAACAAAGCCTACTTCCAGTATATGGCGCAGCAAGGATATAGGAATATATCGAAAAGTCAATTAAAAAAATTAGCGATTCATGGCCTCACACAAGATTATCTGGAAGAACAACTCCCTGCGCTAAAAGCAAATGGTTTCACAGATAATTCGGTGGATCAACTCGTGAAGCTAAAAATTCATGGAGTAGGCCGTGCCTATATTGATGATATGGGAAGTGTTGGTTTTGATGATTTAGATATGGACGACTTGCTGAAAGGAAGTATTCATGGCGTAGAAGCAGACTATGTAAAAGAAATTCGCTCGCTTGGTTATCGCAATCTTCTTTTTCAGGATTTTGTAAAATTCAAAATTCATGGTGTCAATCGAGACTTAGTAGAATCGCTGGCTAGTATTGGTTTCAAAAATCTTTCTGCACATGATATTAAGTCAGCAGCTATTCATGGTGTGAACAAGAGTTATATCAATCGCATCAAAAAGGCGGGTTATGATTTAGAAAATATTGATGATTTGATTGCTTTTAAAATTCATGGTGTCAATCAAGACTTGGTAGAATCCTTAGCTAGTGTTGGTTTCAATAATCTTTCTGCTCACGAAATTAAGTCCGCAGCTATTCATGGCGTGAGTAAAAGTTATATCAATCGCATCAAAAAAGCAGGTTATAATTTAGAAGATATTGATGATTTGATTGCTTTTAAAATTCATGGTGTCTCTACGGAATTCATTGCTTCGCTACAGCGCATGGGCTATACCGATATTCCAGCCGATAAAATTAAGTCTTGTGCTATTCATGGTGTTGATACCGATTTCATAGAAGGTTTTCGAGATTTAGGATTCAGAGATATTTCCTTGCAACAAGCAATCAAGCTCCGAATTCATGGCGTGACTCCGAGTGTAGTGAAACGCGCAAGAGCAAAAGGCATGACTGATTTGACTTTGGAACAATATCTAAAAATGAAAATACACGGGACGTTGTAGTATTCTTTTAGTTTTTTGTCCTGTAATTATTAATCACCCGATTTGTTTATGAAGGGGAGCATCTATTGCTTCCCTTTTTTTATTGCTATTTTTACATGCACAAATCACAAATATTAGAAATTGATGCGATCCAATAGGGGCGTGTTCATTTTTTGTCTTGACACAAAAAACGAACCAAAAAAAGTCAAGACTGCATTTCTTTCTTAACGCTACGAAAGCGGCAAAAAAACTAAATCCTACAAACTCGCTTTAGCGAATTGTTTTGCAAATCACTGTTATCTGTTACAACTCCCATCCCTTTTTCTTGAAGTGATTTTTAGCTCAAACAGTGTAGTATTTTTAACGTTTTTTTCCCACTTTCTACACTAAAAGAAATGAGGTCGAAAAAGTAGGTTTTCTTTATCATACTTAAAAAAACTCTGCGTCTTCGCGTCTCTGCGTTCAAGTAAAAAAGAAAAAATGAACACCACACAATTACAAGATTTATTACAACAAGCACTCCCAATCGTGAAACAAGCAGGTGCCTTTATGCGTGCCGAACAAAGCAAAGTGACTAGCGAACAAATAGAAGACAAAGCACTGAACAGCCTAGTCAGTTATGTGGATAAACAAGCGGAAGTCATTTTGGTAGAAGGTTTACAGAAAATTTTACCAACTGCTACTTTCATTACCGAAGAGGAGACGGTGCAAAATAAGGCGAGCGCTGCCACTTGGATTATTGATCCGTTGGATGGTACGACCAACTATTTGCATGGGCTTCCGCATTTTGGGGTGAGTGTTGGTTTGCTTCATAATGACCAACTCGTACTTGGCATTATTTACAATCCTGCTTCCGATGAATGCTTCACGGCTACCCTTGGTGGTGGCGCGTATCTGAATGGGCAACGTATACGTGTGAGTAATTCGCCTAATTTTCAAGCTTCGCTTTTTGTCACAGGTTTCCCTTTCAATGAACAAGCGCGGGTAACTAAAAATCTGAAAGTAGTCGATTATCTGAAACAACACTCCAGAGGAATCCGACGCTTTGGTTCGGCAGCACTCGATTTGGCATTTGTGGCAGCGGGTCGATTCGATGCTTATTTTGAAGGCGCGATTAATGCTTGGGATGTTGCGGCAGGTATCCTACTCGTGCAAGAAGCAGGTGGAATTCTTACCGACTATCGAGGTGGCACAGATTACCTTTTCGGTGGTGAAGTGATTGCGGCAACTCCTGCTATTCACGCGGAATTGTTGGAGGTGGTGCGGGAGGTGTATTATTCGGAAGAAAATTAATAAGAGTTTCCTTTTCAAAAGCAATATATTTGTGTCAATACTTCCAATCAAATTAGGCAATTCAAATTTTTTCTATTCTATGAAAGTAGCAGAGCTAAGGACAATACTCGGTAAGCAAAGTAAAGCAGAAATCATTAAAGTAGCGGTGGAATTGTACAAGCGCGTACCCAAAGCGAAGAAGGAAGAATATGATATTGATAACCTGATACAAAATCCAAAACAAGCGAAAGCAAAAACAGTAAAAAAACAAGCGGCAACACTCATCGAGTTGGAAACAGAAATCCATACGTTTATTGAACATGTACGACTAGAGTATTACTATGTCTCCAATAAAGTAGTGCCGAAAGCGGAACGTTCCAAATGGCGATTCAAGGTAAAACGCTATTATAAAGAACTCAATAATTTTAATCGCCGCGACCGTAATATTTCCTTGCAAGCAGATTTGCTTACAGCACTTTATCAACTGCTTTCGGAAGCTTGTGAATATGCTCATTTTAATACCTTCGATCCATTTCGTTCTATTAGCGTTGATTCGCAAGACTTTTATGCTACTGTTCTTCGATTTTTATATGAATCAAAAAGCGAAACAGATTTTATCAAAACAGCTATTCGACTAGCACTTGGTCCTTCAGATGGCAATATCCTCAAGCAAAGTTTATATAATGTATTTATAAAAGAGCTTAAAAATAATGAAGACCTTCAAGTGTTGGCACTTCATCGAACTAAACATCTACTCAACCAACATGGCTATACACCACCAACTGAAGGAAAACGATTCGATAGTGATGAGTATAGTAAAAATAGAAAACATAATCATCTAGTCGATTTGATATTCCGACTTTATGCAAGCATGGATAAGTATGAAGAAGCAATCGCCTTCTTTCAAAAAGAATATCATCGAGGAGGAGGTGGGCGCAGTAAGGAAATTAAGCTTTATATACTTGTCAGCACCTTATTTGAATTGAATCAAGCAGAACATATTCTTACTCAAATTGAACAGGCGAAAAAAGAAGGAATACAGCCAAGAGAAAATTTATTGAATTTAGCAACGCATATTCGTACAAAAGGTACACTTCCAAAATATATGCGTTAGCATTTTTGCAATTAGAATTTAAATACAAAAGCCGAAGTTCTATCAGAACTTCGGCTTTTGTTTATCCTCGAAATATTCGACTCAAATCTAACTCAAAATCAAGGACGGTGCAGCGTAGCCGCATACCCGCTTGGTAGGTATCCATCAGGAGATAGACATTGGCATCGGGTTGGGTATGTTGTGTGATTTGTCGCGCTTGCACATCGAGTATCCAAACTTCAGGAATACCTGCTGCTGCATAGAGCGGTAATTTTTCATCAAAATCATATCCGACAGAAGTATCTGCTACTTCTATAAGGAAAAATACATCTTCGGCAGTTGGATGACTTTCTGTATAACTGTCATCACGCAAATGTAATACGGAAATATCAGGTTCGGGTTCAGAGAACGTACTAAGTCGCACGGGATCTTGCACCCCAATAATAGATTGTTCCGCTAAAGCTTGATTAAGGATACGATTCAACAATTTGACATAGCCGCCATGCATACTTCCTATTGGAGACATACGAATGATTTTTCCATGAATTAATTCCACTCTATCCGCTGCCGTGATGATACCCGACTCGAAGAGTGCGTAATAATCTTTCACACTAAGAGGTTTCAGGTTAGCTTGTGTTGTTGTTCGTACTGTCATTTTTTAAAAAAATCTATCAAGTTCAACTCAAGTTGTGAACGGGGTCTTTAGCAAGTTACTAAAAAAAGAAGGGTCTTGCAAACTGTTTATAAAACTGTACTTTTGTAAGTAAACCACTAGGAACAAGCCCAATTGAACTTTCCACCCCCAAAAAGATGTTACTAGAACGAAAATACTTAATAAGGGACTTCGCAATTAATAAACTATGCCAGATGGCGTAGGATTTTTTAACTTAGTCGAGGCGAAAAACATAGATATAGCCTTAACTATGACGAGGCTTTTCAACGAAGAATAAGTTAAAAAACACAAGCTAGATGTATAGGTTATTAGTTGAGAAGTCCCTGTAATAAATTTTAAAAACAAGATGAGTTTAGAAACGCAAATTGCACAAGACTTGAAAGCGGCTATGAAGGCAAAGGATGATGTAGCGAAGCGAGGCATTCGAGCAATCAAGACCGCAATATTGTTGGCGAAAACGGATGGCAGTGGTGCAGAGATTACAGAAGCAGATGAAATCAAGATGCTCCAGAAGTTGGTGAAGCAACGAAAGGAGTCGTTAGATATATACACAAAGCAGGGCCGCGAGGACTTGGCGAAAACCGAAGTCGAAGAAATCGCAGTAATAGAACGCTACTTACCAAAGCAAATGGATGAAGCGGAATTGACCGAGTACTTAAAAGGCTTGATGGCAAAAGTAGGCGCTACTTCTATGAAAGACATGGGTAAGCTCATGGGCATGGCATCGAAGGGACTAGCAGGCAAGGCAGATGGTAAGGCTATCTCTACTATTGTGAAGCAATTGCTTGGATAGGGAATACTGAAAGAATCAGTCCCCTCCTTTTGATTGAAGTAGGGAGAGACTTTTGAAGCCCGCCTGCTTCGCAACGGACAGGTTTTCTTTGCTAAAGAATCGTTTGTTAGCCTAGAAGCGGTACTTTTTGAATAAAAACTTCAAAAGTCTTATCCTCTTTTTTTAAAATTGAGAATTGCTGTAGAAGAATAGCCCCTAAGCCCAAATGCGGTGGTAACAAGCGTTATTACCGCATTTTTATCAAAAAAGCCCAAAAACGGTTGTCCCCACGAAATAAGCCGTTAATACCCCTTTACTGGCAATTTCCTACCATTACCGAGATTCAGCTTTTATAAGCCACAACATTTGTTCATTTTTGTCGTAACAAATAGCAGAGGCGTACTAAATGACATATCAAATGAATTAAGTACGGACACTTACCCTCCGACAAAAAAGGGGTTTTCTTAAATATGCACCGCATAAGTAGTCAGATAAAAGTAAGATGACTACTTACACCTAAAAAAGAAAATCGCTATCTGCTACCAGGAGAAGTAAGAAAGTCGATAGGCAAAAATGTTTTTTTGTTTTTTAATACCACCTGAATGAAAAGGGATGGTTGGAAAAAAAATAATAGAAACCGTATACCGAATTCCTCGACAGCTAACCTTTTAGAAAATTAGGAAGAGTCATGAAAAAGAGAGAAGGAATGAATAAGAAAGAAGAAAGTAAGAGGCGATGAAAATCTTTTACTGTTGTTCGTTTCGCGATTTATTGGACTTCTATTTTTTTTAAGTAATGAGACGTATTTTCAGCCAACCCCTTTCTGGCTGTTTCTTGATGATGCCCTAGAAAATTGCGTATCTATTCATCATCATTTATAGTCCATTATTTCCTAAACACTTACTAGTTATACAAAAATTTGGGTTTACTAGATCCTTATCTAGCAAAACAGGACAGTCATTTGGTTGATTGCCTGACTACTATTTCTTTACCTATGAGACCCGTTCTTAGAAGAAACAATACATAGATGCCGTGACTTAAAGATGGAAAACACCAATACTTATACATATTAATATTTAAATATTAAGTGTTTTTCATTTAGCTACTCCACCGAATTATTCATTCCGATAGTTATCGGGACACGCACTATTCATTGTTCCTTCACTCCAACGGAGTCTACAATTAAAATTAATCTTTCATGAAGATACCAGTGCCTTTACTTATAGGACTTTGGGTAGCTTGGATTGGCTTTTGTAGCTTCTTGAATTGGAAGCAGTGTTGTAATGGTGGAGCAGCAAATATGTCGCTACTCATTTCAGACAACAACGCCATCGTAGCACAAGCAGATGAAGGTATCAAATTTGCAGTAGCTGATGAGGCTGCTATCGTACCTCAACTAGCAGAACCAGAACTAGAAAAATTAACACGATACATGGAGAAGCACCCAGCGAAGGTGCTCATATTGACAGGCGGATTTACAGAAGCAGAAGCAGCAGAAACAGACGAACAGTATTTAGGACTAGAACGAGCAGAAAGTTTCAGAGAACATTTAGTAGAAATGGGCATACCAGCCCGACAGATTGCAATAATGGAGCAAGTAGCTGATCAGCTACCTACCGAAGAGGGTTTTGTGTGGAATGCACTGAACTACTCTTTCAAGAACCGATACTTAGTTATAGAGGATACAGCGGATAAGAAAAATGGAAAGATAAGTGTGAAAGACAATTTGGTGTTTTCTTTCTCGGATTACACGACAAAGGCTTCACCAAACGTGATGGAAGCCCTAGAAAAAACAGCGAATTATTTACAGAATAATCCGGAGCGAGTGCTACAACTTACTGGATTATACTCAAGCAAAGAAGAGAACTCAAGCGTATTTAATGACTTAGGCTTGGCAAGAGCGAATACAGTGAAAAATATCCTATTGGATTTGGATGTGTCGCCGAAGCAACTGAAAGTATTTGGGGCAGAGAGTAAGGACTTAGATATGTTTGATAGTGCAGTGATAGGGGGTGTCGATTTTTCTTTCATGGCCATGAAAGCAGAAGAGGACAAAACTACACTGATGGAAATGGAGAAAAATTTGAAGGGAAAGAAGCGAAAGCTTCACTTCGAAACAGGAAAAGACAAAATACAGCTCACTACCGACCTACGTCAATATTTCACGGATTTGGCGTACTACCTCAATTTAGAAAGTGATGCTAAAATCATGGTAGTTGGGCATACCGATAATCAAGGTAGTTCAAAAGATAACTTGAAATTAGGAGAACGACGTGCGGAATTTGTACGAGGCTACTTGGCACAAAATGGAATTTCGGCAGATCAAATAGAGGTCTCTTCAAAGGGGCATCGCGATCCGTTGGAATCGAATAAAACGCCAGAAGGACGTGCAAAGAATCGCAGAGTAGAAGTAATGATAAAATAACTAATTTACAGTTAATAATTGAAAATTGAAAATTGAAAATTGAAAATTAATAATTAGGAATACAAGGTGTTTATGGATATGTCCATTAAATTACATATCCCATTGACTTTCAAAATGATAGTATTTCATTTTTTGAATATTCAATGAGTGCTTACCTAAGCATATACTTTCTAAATTATTAATTCTCAATTCTCAATTATTAACTCTTCTAGACCTAAATCTCATAACATATGTGTTTTTTATATCCATTGCTAGCAGGGCTAGGTGGACTGTTGATTGGCTCTGCCATCGCCTGGTCCATGCTACGACCTCGTTTGCAAAATGCTATTAACGAATTAGAGGAAGTTAGCCGTTCCTATCGGACGCTCCAGCGCGATTTCACGGACGCTTCCAATAAGCATCGCGAGCTACAAGATCGCATCAATGTACTAAAAACAAAAGAACAGCAACACGATGGCGAACTCTCCGAGTGGAAGACACGCTACTTCGATGCTGAAGATTATTATAAGAAATTAGAAGCCGAGAGCGAAGCGAAAGATGTGGAAATAACCACACTAAAAGAGCAACTCGCTCGCATGGAGGAAGAAGCGAATGTAGCCGACCTAATAGAAGAAGCGGTACATGAAGAAGAAACGCAATTGGCTTACAGTAACCTTTCTGCTTCTAATAATATGCCTGTGGCAGAACAAGAAGTAGTAGAAGTAGTGGAAGAAGAACCTGCAGTAGAAGAAGTAGTAGAGGAAGATAATACGAAGGAAGAATTTGAAACATTAACAGCAAATTGGAACTTAGAGCGCAACCAGCTAATACAGCGCGTAGATGGATTGGAGAAAGAGAAAGATGAAAATTCAGCACGTTGGGCATTGAAATATAATGCATTGCTGAATGATTATACGACACTTCAATCTGCTTCTAAAACTGGCTTAGAATTGAGCAGCAGTGTTAATCCAGAGTTGGAAATCAAGTACAATAGTTTATTGATTGAGTACAACGAAAACTTGGATAAATACCGCGACCTATCCGACCAGCACAATGCAGCGAATACTTCTTTTGAAGCAACATTGCAAGCAAAAGAAGCTGATTTAACTGACTGGGCAGAAAAGTTCGAAACACTACAAGCTACTTACACCATTAGTAAGTCAGAAATAGAAGAACTGAACACTAGAAAGCTTGCACTAGAAGAAGAGCTTGCCAACATACAGAATCTTCATAAGGAAAGTGAAGGCAACTGGGAAGATAAGTACAAGAAAGTAGTAGGACAGTTCATCAACGCACAAGAGCGTGCACGCTACTTAGAAGATAAGGAACAACTCCTTATTAAGGAACGCACAATTACAACACAGAAGCAAAGCGATATAGAAGAACTAGAAGCACGACTTGCAGCAGCATTAGAAGAACTAAACACGAAGCAAGTAGAACTATCTAGTATATCGGAAGCACTACAGCAAATAGAGAATGAAAAAATAGCAGGCATCGCACAATGGGCGATGAAATACAGCAGCTTGCAAGGCGAATACGACCAGAGTATCTTGCAAGTAACGGAACTAGAAACAGAACTAGAAACTACAAAAGGACTACGAGCAGCACTCGAGAGTAATGAAGCACTACTCGCAGCGTTGCACGCTAGGCATGAAGATTTGACTAGCGAATACGAAGCCCTACAAGCGCAGTTACAGATACTGAACGATGATCGCACGAAACTGACGGATGACTTGGAGCTATCTAAGAACCTTCAGGTGACAAGTATTATGGAGTGGCAATCGAAGTACGATAGCTTACAACAACAATACGACAACAAGTCAGCAGAATTAAGCAACCTCGAAACAGAGCGCGACGGTTTGATTGAAGAAATCAAGCAGCTCGAAACTAACAATGTTCGTATCAACGAAAATTGGAATACGAAATATAGCGAATTACTAGAGCAATATGGCGAAGGCCAAGAGCAACTAAGAACAAAGAGCGAAGAGCTTGAAACATTACAAGCAAGCTTTGCTGAACTGGAAACCGAATACGCTCAAAAGACGGCGGATTGGGAAACAACGTACACAGAAGCGCAGGTTCAAATAACGGAACTTCAAGCAGAAAAATCAGTACTGAATGCACAAATCGAATTGTTGCAAAAAACAATAGATGAGGATGCAAAAGCACTGGTAGCACTAGAGGCGAAATTCAATACACTGGACGAAGAACATACTATGAAATGCGCTGCCTATGATACGCTCCAAGAAGAGCAGGAGCAGACAAGCGCCCGTGTCCTAAGCTTGGAGAACAGCCTTGAAGAATTGCAGGGCAAATACAACGATACCGTTATCTCTATCAATCAGCAAAAAGTGCTTATCCAATCTTTGGAAGAAGAGCGCGCAGCGATTGAAATACTAAACAACGAGAAGGAACTTACGATAGAAGAATTGACTACTCGCATTGAGACACTAACGCACGAGAAGGAAATTCAAGAACGCAACTTGATTGAACTTTCAGAAGCGAAAGAACGCATCATCAATGAGAAAGAAACAATCATCGTAGAATTACAGGCGAAGCAAAATGACTTGCACATCCAGTTGGAAGCACAGAAAGTAGCAACTACTACCATTGTTGCAGAAAAGAACAATGTCATTGAAAAACTGGAAAACAAGCATAATATCTTCGTGATGGAAAGCGAGGAATTGCACCAGGTCAATACCAACTTGATAGCACAGCAAAATGCAGCTATCGAAGAATTACAACGAAAGTACGACGTACAGCTTGATGAACATAATGACGCATTAGAATCATTACTGAATGAGAAAAATGGCATCATTAATGAATTGGAAATCAAGCGCACGACAACGTTAGAGGAGCATAGCCTAGCCATGACGACTTTAACCAACGAAAAGAACGATCTAGATACAACCTGGCAAGCAAAGTATGATGCCATATTAGCACAGCTAGAAGAGCATCAAAGTATCCATACTGCTTTTGTAGAAGATAAAACAGCCGTAATCGCTGATCTTCAAAGCAAGTATGCAGAGCTTGTAGCACAGTTGGAAGCACAAACTGTTACGATAGAAAATGTAACAGCAGAGAAGAACAGTATCGAAGAACGGTATAATACAGTAGTAGCACAGCTTGAAGAGCAACAAGTCACACATGCTAATTTTGTAGAAGAACAAACAGCTCTAATTGCTGATTTACAAAGAACGCATACCGCATTAGTAGCACAAATAGAAGAACAAATTGCTACTATAGGAAATGTAACAGCAGAGAAGAACAGTATCGAAGAACGGTACAATACAATAGTAGCACAGCTTGAAGAACAGCAAGCAGCAAATGCAAATTTGGTAGCTGCTAAAGCACAAGCCATTGCTGATGCTCAAGACCGATACGATGACTTAGTAGAGGAAAAAGCTAATGTGATTGCTGATTTGCAAAACCAGTACGAAGCACTATTAGCTCAAATAGAAGCACAAACTGCTACTATAGAAAATGTAACGGTAGAGAAGGGAAGTATCGAAGAGCGATACAATGCCCTACTAGCGCAACTGGAAGCTCATCAAATCACACATACTACAATAGTAGAAGAAAAGACAAGTGTGATTACTGATTTGCAAAGCAAGTACGAAGCACTACTCGCACAGAT
>CALGLY010000718.1 GCA_937959095.1 uncultured Saprospiraceae bacterium | reverse complement strand
CTTCAAGTATAAAAACCGAGATATTGAAAGGACAATATAAATGTTCTTCAATAAATGTATCAGAGGTTAATCAGAGTGAAACCCCTCCACCAACTTGGACGGATTCGAGATTAAATTATAATCGAGAAGCAATTGTTAAAGAAGGTGCTTATAGAGCATTAAAAAAGCTAGCTTGTTCTTTAAAAACGGAATCAAATTTTTTTCTTTTTTACCATCATGACTATATGAGGACCTATGAAAGTTATTATGAGAAAATTAGTTACATGGAAGTTGGTCAAGGTAGAGGGGAAGCGCCAATACTTAGAGCATTAGATGTTTGTTATGAAAATGAGGGCTGTAACTTCGCCTTCTGTCTATCAAATTTGTGGTATCAAAAATCTCGTCGCTTTTACAGGTCGCGTGAAGAGTGGGAAAATATTCCAATGGTATATCTTCCATACCTTCCAAACGAAAATAGAAATAAAGTTAATCTCTCTATTTTGTATAGAAAAGCACCAGGTGGATATAATATTCAGGGAAGAATGACCCCTCATATAGAAAAAATAACGAGTAAAGGCTGTAGCAAGCATTCTGACTATGAGTGGGATAGTAAATTTATTGATGGTAAAAAGAATACTTGTATAAAGGAAGTTCTCCATTGTAGAATTGAAATTTTCGATATTATATTTAGAACTAAGCAACTTTGGATTCCGTCAGAAGAAAGGTGGGCAGAGAGTGCTCTTGAAGCAGTGGTCTATTTAGTCTTACACGAAATGGCGCATTTAGAAAATTTTTTATATGAAAAGTCCGATTTCAGCGATTACTACTGGAATAATCATGCAGCACACCATGATTTATATCCCTTCGAAGATACGGAAGATGCAGCTTGGGAGTATGCTTCAACCATAATTAGGGAACTAACCTGCGACTAAGATTAACTTCCTGCTCCAAAAACAAAACCCCCACCGCCCATGTAAAGCGCAGCAATTCAAAAGCAGGTATTTTTTGGCTAAAGCTAAACTTGCTATATCCCTCAAAAAGTCCTTATTTTTGTAGCAAACTAGAATAGATGAAAGATAAATTTGAGCTAGGCAAAGTGGAGATTAAAAGTAAGGTAACGAAAGACCAAATTTTCGCAGAACAAGGCAAAAAACCAATCACGTTCCAAGAAGTGCAAATGATAATGGGTGATGATGCTTGGAAGCAGTCTTTGGAAACACTATTGACCGCGTTTAACTAAAAGCATAGTTGCGCCGCCGTCATAAAAGCCGTAACTTTGAGATAATTATTTGTTCCAAGCATCACCGCTACTCCATGAAAAGAAAAATGCAAATATGAACACAGCAAGTATAAAAAAAGAGCTGCATCAATTAGGTGCAAAAGAACTTTGGGAAATTGTATCTTATGCACAGTCCTTGTTGCAAAAAACACAACTTTCAGCCTCCGAAGAACTTGCCTTCTTAGAAGCAGAATATGAGGCTGCACAGCACTTTCAGTTGAGTGATGCACAATTATCAGAAATCAATCGGCGCAGAACTGCTTTACTGAATGGCACGGACAAGGGGCAGTCACATGAAAGCGTAATGAAAGGCTTCAAACTGAACTAAGATGGCAGCCAAGCAAATTATCTACTCTACAGAAGCCATCCAAGAGCTACAAGATGCTTATGTGTATTACGAAGATAGAAAAGCAGGCTTGGGTGTAAAGTTTCTGCGCGCTTTCGATGACGAAGTTCAAAGCATTGCTAATCATCCTGAATCGAGACAAATTGTAAAGGATGATCTTCGCAAAGGGGTAATCCGTAAGTTTGGTTACGTCTTGATTTATGAGTACATTAAAAAAGTTGATTCTATCTATATTTTTGCCATAATTCATGCCAGTAGGAACACAGAATATTATTGATTATCTTTGTTGTACGTGTATTTTTCTTGTCGCCATTGGGTAAGTTATGGATTGCCGTCATCGTCCAATTCTCAAAACTCCTTTACACTCATCACTGCTCCAATCACCAAAACCGCAATAAGCAAGATAAGCATTTTCGGGAATGTTTACTTAGATTTCTTTTCTTGTTGAAGACTTGATCTATTGATATTTCTGCTGTATTGGAATTGGAAACCCATGATTCTTTCTTTTAGTTATCAATGGAAGAGCCATAATACAAACACGCCTGTATATCCTCCATCTCAATGTAGGGGTAATCGTCCAATATCTCTTGAAAACTCATACCTCCTGCCAGAAGTTCTAGCATGTGCGTTACTGTAAAGCGCATATTCCGAATGGTTGGCTTTCCGCTATGTACTTTAGGATTTAGGGTAATGCGTTCTGCGTATACTAACATATTTTGTTTTTTACAAAGATAAGTTTTTTTTGAAAGCAAAATCAAGTCCCTCCTTTTTCAACAAATACTTAGACTCTATATCCTATTTAAAGTCTGTTTTTATTAAACAATTGTAGCCCGCTTCTACAGCTTGGTAGTGTCATTCATTTTGTGACACTACCAAAATTTCCTTTTGCAATATACCCCCAGAATTCTACCTTTGCGCCCGCATCCACGCACACAATTAGAAGCACTCGAAAGACAAGAAAATTAGAGCATATGAATCAGCAGAATTTATCTCAAGAATATAAAGAAGAATTAGCAAATACTTTTTCGCATGGCTTGGGCTTACTCTTTGGAATTATTGCGATTCCCTTATTAGTAGGCATGGCAGCAAGCAAAGGAGATGTATCCGCAATGTGGGGAACGGCGGTCTTTGGCTTTGGCTTCTTGATGGTGTATGCGAGTTCCACGATTTATCATGGCGTAACGCAGCCACAAGTGAAACGCTGGCTAAATATACTCGATCACATCGCGATTTACTTTATGATTGCAGGAAGCTATACGCCTTTTATTTTAGCTTATCATTTCAATTCTTCAGGCATCACGCTGCTTTGTATTTTATGGGGACTGACACTCATTGGCGTAATTTTTAAACTCGTTTTTGCGGTACGCTACTATTTGTTTTCTACCTTTATTTATGTCTTGATGGGGTGGTTAGTCGTATTTTGGGGCAAGACCTTTTTTGCGAATATTCCGATGGAATGCATTGTCCTATTAGTGGCAGGCGGCATTTCTTATACCGTCGGAGTAGTCTTTTTTCTTTGGGAAAAACTAAAATATAATCATGCTATTTGGCACATTTTCGTATTAGTGGGCAGCATCTGTCATTATGCGGCGGTGATGCTAACTTTATAATTTTCTAAAAAATTGGGAATAATCAAATGAATATCGTAAATTGTAAAAAACAAAAGTTAGCACAATAACATTTTTTGTAAAATCATATTTGGTTTAATTTTTTAATTTTCAGACACGCTATTTAATTTCTTTTTATTCAATACCTACCGTTTTGCACCCTGTATTTATGAAATGTACACAAGATGAAAACAGTTCTTCCATTTGTTCAATTCGGAGAACAATACACAAAAAATAAGCCAGACGCTTTTCGGCTTCGGATGATGAATGTAAGTTGCTTATTAGCAGCGGTAGCCTGCGTATTACCTCTTGTCATTTATCCTATCTGGGGGATATATCCTAGCCGAATGGTTCTTTTTTCATTTCTAGCCGCAGTATCTTTTTTAGGAGTGCTATGGTTACATGCTAAAGGCTTTTTAGAATATGGAGGTATCCTATTTACCTTGATTCCCTATACCTTAATCTCTGTAAATTATTGGGGAGCAGGTTCCAATCTAGACTTTGAGTTACTATTTCTCGCTACTAGTATTCTTCCTTTTGTTAGTATTTACAAAAACCGAAAATGGGCTTTTTTCTTTTTTATGCTTTATATTTTGACTTATGTAAGCTTAGCGTGTTTCACCTTTTCTTCTTTTATAGACACCTATAGTGAAATGACGGAATCGGATGTATATAGACTGAACCTATCCATATACATCTGTGCCGCTATAGAGTTTCTTTTTTATTGTTTTATA
>CALGLY010000717.1 GCA_937959095.1 uncultured Saprospiraceae bacterium | reverse complement strand
AAACGGTAGCAATGCCAGCGTAGCCATCTATAAAGTCCATATCAATACCAAAAAAGCGCAAGGTGAGGTAATATTGACTAAAATAAACAAGGCAGCGCAGCACCGAATAAAGAATAGTAATAGAAAGCTGACGAGAGGAGTATTCGGTCAATACGCGAAGGTCTTTTAAGCGTGTTTTAAGCTTATCTATGAAGGGTAATCGCTTGGCAATGGGAACAAGTAAATCAATATTATAAAAACAAAATAGAAGCACTGCAATGAATAGCATGCCTAAGCTCAAAAGTAGATAGAGTAAATAGGAATCTAAATTCAAAAAAGTGCTTGAAAAATAGGCTAAGCCCAATATCCCTAGGGCAATGAGTACCAAAAGCTGACTGAAGCTCCCCACCATGGTAGCTACCACTGCTTTCCAGTTATGCTCAGGTTCTACGAGCAGCACGCGCCCGCCGTATTCCCCTACTCTATTGGGCGTGAAAATACCAACTGTAACTCCTGCTAAAATGGCTTGATAGGTACGCCAAAAGGAATAATTAGAAAAGCCCTTAATAAGTTGTCGCCACTTTAAGGCTTCTAGTCCCCAATTGATAGGCACTAGCGCAATCTCTAGCAAAAGCCAGTGCATGTTCGACCAAACGAAGTGTTGCTGAAAGGATGCCCATAATTCCTCTGCGTTTTCTTTGGCAAAGACTTGCTTGTAAATCGTCCAGCCTAAAAGGAAGGCAATTAGAAGCTTGACTGCCCAATTGACATAACGATTCTGATAAATATTCTGAACGGACTGGCTCAATATTTTTTGTTTTTCGGCTGCAATTTAGGCTTTAGTAGTGGGAAAAAATAAATTCATGCTTCCTACAGCTAAGCAAAGTGATGATTTCTTCGATTTTCCTGATTTTGGTGAGACGAAACGGAGTTTCGATAACGCGTTTCGACTTGAATAGAAATTCAAGTCAAGCAAAGTATTTTTATAAAAAAGGGCAGCTAGTACTAGACCAACTGCCCTAAAAATAAGTTTATATTAAAAACTATAAACTATCTACCGTCAAGTCCGAAAGGACTCCGATAGCTATCGGAGTAGACCGTCTATCGTTATTATCGTTTCATCAAAATCATTGACTTCGTCAATGTTTGTTCAGCCGTTTCTAGGCGATAGTAGTAAATACCTGCTGAAAGATTTCCATCTGTTGTGAAATCTACCGTGTTGATACCTTCATAGTAATCGCCTGTTTGCGAGAATATTTGCTTACCATCCATATTGAAAATGCTTACCGTTGCTGGCATATCCGAAGATAGCGTGAACGAAATCGTAGTAGCATCCGTAAATGGATTCGGAGCAGCTAATAGGTCTACTTCGTCAGATTTTATGCTCAGAATTTCATCTCTCTCTGGCACAAGATCATCTGGACAATACTTCATACCGATATTATCAATACCAAAGTCATCAGAGCCACCTGCTGCACTTACTTGTTGAATAGAAAGTGTAACTGTACCTGTGCTAGTTGCTGTCCAAGTACGAGAATAAGTTACCCACTGGTTATTCTGCCCTGGAGCAGCACCACCAAGCATATCATTATCCACTTGCAAACGCAATACTGGTGAACTACCATTTGAAAGATTGCGGAACATATCAAAACAGAAAGTATATTCTATACCAGCTTGTACTGTTACGTCTTGTCTCCATACTACATCTGGAGAACCTGATCCAGCATCAACCATTAGGAAATTCCCTGTACTTACAACACTGTTCCAACCAGCACACTTATTTTGTGCATTGGTCTGAATACAGTAAGTATTTTGAGCACAGTAACAACCATTGCCGAAATCGGATGTGAAGCCCCAGTTTCCTCCCGAGAAATCACCATTCGTAACTAAATCTAGTTTAGAACCATCATCGCAACCGCTGCCGCCAGTATCACATGGACCGCTTACTACTGATTGTATCCCTGCTCGTGCAGCATAACAAGAGTTGCTATAAGTCACGCCATCACAACCACATACAGGCTGATAAACATCTGTACAAACAATATCTTGTGGATCTCCTTGACATGGATCTCCACATTCTGGCAATGTAATCGTCGTTTCGCCAAGGTGGCAGCACCAACCTTCGTCTTTGCCTGCCTCTTGCAAAGTCAATTCGTATACGATTTGCTGACCCGCTGATAGAGACACTAAGCAGTTGTCAATATTCAAGGTAATAGTTCGGCTTGAACCAACATTCGTTATTACGCGCTTGAGGGTACAGTTATTGAAGGTAACTCCTACAGGCGATACCATACTAAAGACCGCATCTACCGTCTGACCTGAATTATTATTCAAGGTGAAGGTATAGTCATAAGAGCCATCGTTCTTACATGTTAAGCTTTCATTCGTGATACCTGCACATGTACCTGGGTCATCATTACAAATTTCTAAGCAACATACCCGATAGCCATTAATAGCTGGATCGTAAAAGAGTACACTGATAGAAACACAACCTCCTGATGCAGGATTATTAATAGTGATGCTACTTGTACCAGCAGCTATTTGTTGTCCTGTATCGTCATTTCTCCATGATAGTACTTGTGCACCTGAAATACCAGATAAGGCTAGTGTATAGGTGTTGGAACCTGCATTGTAGCTCTGTGTGATAGAGTTACAGTTGTATGGATTACAAACATAAATAGCGATGCAGCAGATACGATATGCATTCACCGCAGGATCGTAGAAACGTACACTAAAGTTACGGATTCCACAAC